>JAGTVG010000561.1 GCA_018224645.1 Cyclobacteriaceae bacterium | reverse complement strand
GATGGTTTAAAAGACAAGAAAGGCAGAGGCCGTAAAACCTTATTATCTAAGGATCAGCTGACAAGAATAAGGTCGCTGGTCTTGAAAGAAACTCCAACGGATCATGGTTTTAATGCAGAAAAATGGACAGGACCATTATTGACTCAATGGATAAAACAGGAGTATCAGATTGAATACAAAAAAGCTCAAATCTATAATTTATTGAAAAAAATCGGGATTATCTTTAAGAAAAAAGAAGGGTTGGTCGAAAACAATTAAACGTGTAATTATACATTGTATTTTCACCAAAATTGACGAAGAACCTCGATAGACCGGAATAATCACTTAAGAGATGAGAAATCTGTTCCAGTATTAAATGATCTGCGTCAATGGATGGAAGATCAATATAAACAGGTATTGCCGAAAAGCGGGATTAGACAGGCCCTGTTCTATGCGCTCAATCATTGGGAACGATTGATCCGGTACGTGGAAGACGGGCGGTATCAGATCGATAATAATTGGGTTGAGAATGCTATCCGTCCGGTGGTCCTGGGCAGTATCCCGAAAGCTTTCGGGACTGTTTGCCGGGTCTCATGACGGTGCCAGAAAAGCCGCAATAATTTATTCCCTGCTAAATACCTGCAGGAAAAATGATATAGAACCTAATGTCTGGCTATTGGATATTCTAAACCGGATAAATGATCATCCGGTAAATAAGCTTGATGACCTTCTGCCCGACAGATGGAAACCTTCTGCTAATCAGCAATAATTTTTACTCAAATCGGGCCAGGTGTAGTTTACCGAAGGGATACAGAATAATTTATCCTTGTAACATCAAATTCCATTTATTACATTTTATCACTTAAAAATCCTACTTCAATCCGGAAATTACCTCCTCCTGATACTCATCCAGTTTACTTCTCCTTAATTTATCCAGATAAGCCTGTGTTGTACTGATATCCCCATGTCCCAGCATCTGGGAAATAGCTGAAACCGGAATTCCCATTTCGTCGGCTATGGAAGCATAGGAATGGCGGGATACATAACTGGTTAATTTTTCTTCTATTCCGGCCATTTGTGCTATTTTTTTAAGATTTTTATTGTATCGCCTGCGTGCCCATTCAATATCACGATATTGAAGGATTCTGCCTTCTCTTTTGATCACAGGTAAAATATAATCATCCCTGCTTTTTCCTTTGATAACGTATTTCAGGATCGGCAAAAGATCTTTTGGAATTTTTATATCAAAGGGTTCGGAGGTTTTCTGGCGGTCATACTGGATCCTGTCATTTACAATATTTGATACTTTTAAATGGGCCAGATCGACGTATGGCATCCCCCTTGGATAGAAGCTCATCAGAAAGATATTCCGGTCGTTATATAGCGTTGTATGAGGTTTTAGTTTCAAGTTCTTAATCTTCTTAACAGCATCCAATGGCAAAGCTCTTTTCCTGGTCTTACCTGACTGGATCTTATAATATTTAAATGGAAATCCTTCCTGTTCTGCCAGACCAGCCTGAATAGCTTTATTATAAATGGCTCTTATGGTCCGCATATAGACCGCAAGCCCACCTAATGAATTACCTCTTGATAAATAATTAATTTCGTATTTTTTCAGAAAATCCAGGCTCAGTTCATTGAAGGATAAATCATTCTGGTTTGTGAAATTCTTTAACGAATCCAATGTGTCTTTATAACTTCTGGCGGTTCCAATCCTATTGGTTGTCACAAGATTCTTGAGTTATGTGACAAGCGGAAAATGATCGGAAAAGATCCATCGGAGTTAGGCCTTCTGGAGTCAAGTGAAAGTCGAATATTGGTTGCCATCTTTTTATAATTTGCACGCAATTTGCACGCACATATTGGATTTTTATAAATTTACATACTTCAAAATATCCTTCAACTTACGATTTTTAAGCATTTTAATTCATATTAATTTAATAATTTGATGACTCATAATCAGTAGGTCTCAGGTTCGAAACCTGGCAGGCCCACAACATCAACCCGGCAATACCGGGATTTAGGACTTCATAAATCCTACCTTGGATAATATCGGATTCATATTTTTTGACATCATGTAATTCTCCACTGCCGTACAACATAGAGAGAGCCTTCAATTTTTCATGATTAGCCGGTGTTAATAAAGATTTGATTTTCAGAGTATTGTATTGGTAATTTTTCAAGACGTACAACAATTGAAGAGGTTGAGTGCTGGTTATATCTATTTCTATGAATCTCTCTCCATTAGTTGATAGGTAATTCCTTAATTCCTTTGGTGCATTCGACAAAATTGTATGAAATCGACCATTTTTGTCTTTCATAAAATAGTAATCACGGGTTTTAATTTTTTGAATGGCGATCAGCCTCCTCAAATATTTCCGGTGATCATTTATGCCTTCCAAAATACAGCGGTTGTTTGAAGCAAAATGACAGGTTTAAAATTAGGTATTTAGGAAATCAAAAAGCACATTTGTTTCAAGAGCCCAAACAAGGGAAATGAATTTTTTGAGCTACCCATCGATAATTTTGAGGAAAATGAAAAATAGTAACCTATTGAAAATCCCGGGATTGTATCTGCTATTGATTTTTGTTACAAATAATCTGGCAGGAATATGTCAAACTACGAATCCTTTGCCTTCTCAGGCAGGTGTACTCAATATATCCTTAAAGGCAGGCGATACGCTTCCATCAACCGGCATGAAACAGATGCAGCCCCGGATCACCCATGTTGCTACCGTGGCCCCTGATATACTCTGTATCGAAATTGATGCCTGCCATATCCTGCCTTCTATACAAATTCCGTATCAGCCGGATTCAACGGATGTTGTCACAGTGGGTGATTATAATAATCTTGGAGAGACAAGGAGTATTTACGTTGTGCGTAATGGATTCCCGCTGGGTAGCCTTGTTGGAAAAGACCGCAAGATCATTATGCTGTATGAACGGATTGCCGGGAAACATTTAAATACAAACCTTGCAGATAAAAGTGCCAGTTATCTGATCAGTTCTCCAACCGATCATAATTATATTAAGACTATAATACCTGAAAAGGTCTGGCGAAAAACCAAGCCTACAAATTGGACAACATACAGGGAGTTTGATACAGTGCAATTTTATTCGGCTAAACATTATCTTTATTTAAAACTGCCCCATCCCCTTTTTACTGGCCATGCATACCTCGTCAGATTGCCTGATCTGAAGCTGTCGAGTTCGTCATTCTATTATGTCCACGATCCTGCATATATCCGCAGTGATGCAGTACATGCATCACAGATAGGATTTCGAACAGACGATCCTGATAAAATTGCTTTTTTATCAGCATGGATGGGGAATGGAGGGGGATACAGTTACCCGGAAAACCTGGAGTTCTTTCTAATTAATGACGAATCAAATGAAAAGGTTTTTAATGGTAAGGTTGTGCTGCAATGGAAAGGAAGTGTTCCTGAAGGAATAGGTACAAATATTAACCATAGCCGTACGGATGTAATGCGCATGGATTTCGGCAACTTTAACAAACCAGGCAGGTACCGTATAAGTGTCGAAGGGATCGGATGCAGTTATCCGTTCAATATTGATGAAGAAAGCACCTGGAAACATGCCTTCGAAATATCAATGAAAGGACATTTCAACCATCGCAGCGGAATACCTATGCTTCCTCCGTATACTGATTTTGTACGCCCACGAAGCTTTCATCCAATGGATAATGTGAAAGTGTATCAGTCAACCTGTTCACTTTTAAACAGTGGAAATGGCCTGAATGCATTGGGCACCGATAAGGATAATTTTGGCAATCTGGTTGCCGGTAAAACCGATGAGCTTGTCCCCGAAGCATGGGGAGGAACGATGGATGCGGGAGACTGGGACAGACGAATTAATCACTTATACACCCCACGGCACTATCTGGAACTGGTTGAACTCAATCCCGGCTATTTTAAAAACCTCTGTTTATATATTCCTGAATCGGGCAATGATTTGCCGGATGTCGTAGATGAGGCGCTGTATGGGCTGGACATCTACCGCCGAATGCAATTGCCTGATGGCGGTATCAGGGGAGGCGTTGAATCAGCGGAACATCCGGCTGAAGGGACCACCTCATGGCAGGAAGTGAATACAGTCCTGGCATATGCTCCTGACCACTGGTCAAGCTACATATATGCAGGCGTTGCTGCACGTGCCGCACTTGTATTAAAACTGTTTGGCAAGAATGAAATGGCCCTTATCTGGGAGAAAAGTGCAGTTAAAGCGATGGAATGGGCAGAAATTGAATACGAAAAATGGATAACCAGTTCCCAGTACCCCAATGTACGAGAACGTGCCAAAAGGACGGTGCCAGCAGAGCGTAACCTTGCTGCTGTTGAACTCTATCGACTGACGCAAAATACACAATGGCATCACGTATACCTGTTAACGCAAGAACATAGCGGGAATGATGCTGCCTTCATTTATGCACGCCTGGATCAATCATTGGTCAACAGGAAAGCCCGGAAAAATGCTGTAGACAAAATGATGGCTGAAGCTGAGCAAATGGTTGAACTGTCGGCCAATAACGCATTTGGCATAACAACAGGCCTTCCTGACCGGCCCTTAGGAGGATGGTCAAGTACGTATACCATTCCGGCATCATCTGCACTGGTCCGGGCCCATTATTTAAGTGCAGATCCCCGGTATTTAAAAGCAATTCTTCGTTCGGCTCAATATTCTGCAGGCGCCAATCCCATGAATCTTTGTTTGACCACCGGTCTGGGGGAAAACAGTGTTCAAAACGCTCTGCATGAAGATACCAGACATACCGGTCAGCCGGCTCCCATCGGAATCTCCGTATTCGGCCCGAGCGAACTGGCATACAATGTACAACCGGGATCAAACCTCGAAATTAAGCTTAATGCAGAATGTACGCCTGAAATTTCAAACTGGCCGACAGCAGAGTCATTTTTTGATATTTTCTGGTTCGTATCACAGAATGAGTATGTAATAGATCGTCCCCTGGGCCAGGCAGCCTACATCTGGGGATATCTCGCTTCCCGTAAAAAACTTTAATATTTCAATTTACAGAAATTCATTCCGGCCATCAAATTATAGTGTAGCAATCCAGGGCAACTTTGATCAAGGATCTCAAAAGGAAACACGCGTAAAATTCAACTCAATAAAGAGTACAAAGAAAAATTCCGAATCTTTTCTAGTCGCTAATCGGGTTAAGTACGGTTAGTCTCGATCAGGATCAGGTATTGATCACAATAACTTCCGGAACGCTTATTACTCCCGCTTCATCCATTTTCGCTTTTAAATCGGGATCTTTCATCATTTTTTCTAAAGGGGCCGGATCTCCTTCAAAGATCATGTAAACTGTTTGGGGATTGTCGGATTTAGTGCCTACGGCCAATTCTTTGAAACCTGCACCGTTTCTCCGCTCAGCATCGGCATCATATATGGGCTTCCATGATGAGAAATCTTTCACATCATGACTAAGGATAATAATTGCCATTGTGTTTTTGAAGTTTGGTTTAAATTATTTAACCTTTCAATGTAATGAAATTTTAGAAAAAGTAATAAATAAAATGGATGTATTTCCCCGGAATTCTTTGCGCATTATAAATACCCACCTGAAATTTGCTTAACAAATCGACTCCCTGGCCCGATCCCGGAATGGTCCATGCCCCTACAAATAGCAATTCGGGATAAAATGTATAATCAAAACTTATTATATTTCAGTTTAAATAATTTGTAAAGGACCAATAAAACCAACAACCATGAATGAAAAAAAAACCGACTGGACCTCCTTCAAAAAACGGATCGTCATTAATAAGACGGTGAAGGAAGTTTATCCTTGCTGGGCCACCAAATCAAGGATCGAAAAATGGTTTCTTGAGAAAGCAGATTATTCCGATGAACATGGCGGGAAGCGGGCATCCGATGAGCCGGTACAACAGGGGGATTCATTCTCCTGGAAATGGAACAACTGGGATTTCGAGGAAGAAGGGAAGATCCTTAATGCCAACGGGGCCGATCAGCTATCCTTCACCTTCGGCAAAGGAGGGAACGTTTATATTCAGCTGAACGAAAAGAATGGTTCAACCGAATTGATCCTGACCCAGGATAACATTCCTGATGACGAACAGAGTAAAATGGACCTTTTTGTCGGATGTGCTACGGGCTGGACATTCTGGCTGGCAAATTTGAAAGCCTGGCTGGAACATGGCGTCACACTCCATGCCACGGGCCTTGCCCAATCAGAAACGGCTGACCTGGTAAACAGTTAATAAATGACATTCCAACATTTCCTGATCGGTATCCTGGCCATTATTCTGATTGCCTGCCCGGGGAAAAAAGTGGATAAGCAAGGTGATCCTCTGCTTCGACAGGAATTGTCCGGATAGATCTTATTATACAGGATTTACTTCAAATTTGGAAAATCGAAAAGTAAGGTACAATAAAGATGAAATCCATTCATGGTATTTCACCTATTACTACGCTCATATAAGGATGACTGTTTGTATATTATAATGAAAAAACCAAGATGAATGGAATACGATAAAGAAAAAGTTGATCAGGCTACACTTGCCTTAATGTGGCTCGTTACTGAAAGCGACAAATACGGAAGTCGTGCCTGGAAGGGATTTGATTGGGATACTTTAAACAGGCTATACGAAAAAGGACTCATTTCAGATCCAAAGCAAAAAGCCAAATCTGTTGCTCTTTCAGATGAAGCTGTTGATTTATCCGAGATTCTGTTTATGAAATTTTTCGGAAAACCTGAAAAATAAAACTGTGATGAATCTTTGTCAACATTTTCAGGCAAGGTTGTGAACTACTTGTCAACGATGATTAAACAATTTCGACACAGATTTTAGCCATCGTCTGATCAAGCTTTGGAATCCCTTACCTGTACCTGCGCTTGTGTTTCCGGTTGATCCGGTTTGCCGGGGGACCATGTCTCCCGTATCGGTTGTGCGGATTTCTGTCAAAGTCTTGTCATGAATTTCACTTTCTTCAGGATGGTGCCTTTCCGTCTGGAGATAAGCTTGGTTAACCTCTGCCGCAAGCGTATGATTCGCCCAATCCCCCGAATATTTAGGCAGGCTACTTTCTTTCTGGCCCAGATCAACGTCGAGCAGGCTCCTGACCGATTGTAAGAATCCTTCCAACATTACCTGGTCCTTCCCGTGCTCATCCAGGACTCCTTTAAATAAAGTTTTTTTAAACTCAAGCAGATGAAGAATACGATGTTCAATGGAATAG
>JAGTVG010000560.1 GCA_018224645.1 Cyclobacteriaceae bacterium | reverse complement strand
TTATAATCACCTTTCTGAATGGCAAAGGGCAGGAACCAGCTGGTAGATCCTAACCCCCCGGACAATGAAAGATATTCTTTTCCCGCCCTACGGACATTTTTAAATCCCGAATTCGGCGGTAAATTTAATTGGATGAATTCTTCACTTCCTGAAAAAACAAATCCACCTCCATAGGCGGGTAGGGTTTCCGATTCAAAAAGTACTCCATTCTGATACGTCTTTACCCGGTTGACAGATACATTTCCATTATAAAGTATAACATCATCCCAGGATATGTCAAAGCTGTATGGATTACCGATCTGGTTCCATCCTGGCTGAATAACAGCGGAAAACCCATTCCCATTCGTTATCCTGTTGGTGATGCCTCCACCGACATTGATCCTGCGTTCATCCCTTACGATCAGCCAGTAACTTTTACCTGGGGTGACCATCGTAAAACCCTGGCCATATTCTCCGGTTATCCCGCCACTGTAATGGAATAATCTCCATCGTTTAATGTCGTAGGGCATCAGTTCGTCAAAAACCTTTTCCACTGCATGTGCATCGAGAAACAGCGGGATGGAAACCATCTGGTAATCCTGCACATCATGCCCGAACCTCAAGCCAGGGATTTCCGGACTGTTCTCATCATTATACCTTAAAACCATATTGGCTACCTCAGTTGAATCGGTATTGTTTTTATAATCATAAGCCTTGAAATAATAGATCATGCCATGATTCCCGGTTAATGTTTCATTTATATAGCAGGTATATAATGAATCCGCTGATCTGATCACCTTTTGATTCCATTGCGTGTCCTGGTATTTTTTATACCGGAAAACAACATGGCTGATTCCGATATTATCGGTAATGCGGACACTTGCCTGAATACTGTCCATCAACACAGGATATTCTTCAGGCAGAACAGCTGATAAAATTACGGGATCCTGATCATCCTTAATATCCTCTCTCTTTACACGAATACGCCAGTTCTGAGTACTTATTTCATCCTGGGCAATCACCGTATAGGTAAGCGTTTCAGTAAAATTATTCACGGTTACTCCGCTTTCCTGAATTTTATTGCCGATGTATGCAGTTGCTCCATCCGATAAAGTAAAATTTGCAACAAGCTGGCTTAGATCGGTCCATACAACCACCTCGACAGTAATGATATGATTATTGCGGTCAATCACAGCACCTTTGGTCTGTTCCGGAATGCTGAAGGTTAGGATCTCTGCTCTTCTATTTGGGGCTACATCTACGGAAACATCCCAGTTCTGCCTGGTGATGCCATCAGCAGCGGTTATCGTATAGGTAACCGGACGGGAAAAATCGTTGGAAGTAACACCGCTACGCTGTATTACGCCAGCCACGGTGGCAACAGCGTTCTGGGGAATTGTATAGTTGGCTACAAGTTTGTTCAATGAAGTGCCGTATATAACTTTGGCAGATATTGAATGGTCCTGATAATCAATCACCGAAGATCCGTCCTGCTCATTGAAAAAGTAGGAAGAAATATTGGTATCCGTACAGCCTGGTGGGTTTTTTTCAATTCGAACAGCCGTCCGGCTGATACTGGTACATCCGGTTTGATCATTTTCGATTTCCGCGTAATAAGTGGCCGAAACATTATTTCCCGGTGTAAAGATCTCCCCGTTTTTCCCTGAAGATGATCCTGTCGCCGGGGCAGTCCCGGTAGCCTGAGCATACCATTTGACCGTAAACCCATTTCCGGGATCATCTACCCGAATGGCAGGGATCTGATCCGTGCCGCAATAAAATGCATCTACCGGATTGGATGCCTTCGGCGGTGATGGATTCAAAGTCACGATCACAGCTACCCGGGTCAAACTCGGACAGGAAGTATTGATATTCACCTTTTCGGCATAATAAGTCCCCGGACCTGGGGGTGTATAGACAGATCCGGAACTTAAAAGATTTCCCCCCGCTGCTGCACTGTACCAGTCAATTCTGAATCCATTCGCCGGATCATTAACAGAGATCGGATTAACGGGTTCCCCCGGACATTGGGCACTGTTTTTTGCACCGGTCGGCGGATCAGGGGCAGGCATTTCCGTGGATGTAACCGGTACACGGCTGCTTACGCAACCCGTAGAAACATTGACAACTTCAGCATAATAAGTTCCGGCTTCCGGGGGAGTATAGGAAATTCCAGAATTCAGCAAATTTCCATCAGTCTGACGGTTATACCAGTCAATCCTGTAATTATTGCCCGGATCCTGTACGGAGACAGGACTTACCGGATCACCTTCACAAAAGGTACTGCCCGCCGGATTGGACGCTTGCTGAGGAAGCCTGTTTACCGACATCAGATTATCCTGACGGTCAGCAGGGAAAAAGCTATAACTGCCGATAAAAATTCTTGTTGTAACGAGTTCCTGACCATTGGTTGCTGCAGCAAGAGGGGCTTCAAATGTGATTGTTGATTTATCGACAATACGATAGTCTCCCGCCGATTTAAACAGATTAACCTCATTAAAAACTACATGGGTCACATCCTTCAGTTTCTTTCCCTTTATGGTAACCGTTTCACCGACACATAAATCCAGGGGACTTACACTTTCTATTTTAGGCAGCTGTGCATATGAAATTTGGGTTATCATGAAAAGTAAAGCTGGTGAAAGCAACAACTGCCATCCATGATAGATCCGCATTTGATTAAATCTCATCAGAAGCTTATTAATTCCAATTTATTGGTAATATATTTAAATAATGCAATAAATCCAAGTAATTATATTATTCTCAGCTAGATATTATTCAAATGATAAAGCAATAATTTAAACCAGGGGAAAGGCAGACTGGATTAATCGATAAGGAAAAGGTCAGAATTTTAAGATTTTACGGTAAAGAATCTCCTTATGATCATCCGATAAAATGACAATGCGGATAATATAAAAACCAGCCGCATCATTAAAATGATCACTCATACCAACCCTTATCTGATGGATTCCCTCCCTTAAGTTAATTCGCGGCAATTCCTGAACCCTGTTCCCTTTAAGATCGGTAAGTGTAAAGCTGAGTTGATAATTTTCATTGGATCCCGGCAGGGAGAGGGGAATAAACAACTCGTCCGTGAATGGATTCGGATATATTTCTCCGAGATGGATCCTGGAGGGTAAAACTTCGCGTGATAGTTTTTCAATCCGGCCATAATAGATCCTGAACTTTTGAGTTTCAGATGCCGTAAAGGAATAGGATTCCTGAGAACGCATATCAATGATCCTGTCCTTCTTTTCATCCAGCATAAACAGGCTAAAATCGTTATTCCCGAAAAATTCATTTTCCCAGTTCAATGAAACAGTGCCGGCCTCACCATGCTTGCTGACCCTAAACTCCCAGGAATAGAATTCACTGGATGTCACGATATCTCTGCCAAGTTTTTCATATTTTTCTCCGGTATGTAAAAAATACATATCCACACCTGATAATTCAGAGGGTACCGGAAGGACAGGTTCATCGAATTTATCAAAGCCGGTACCGGATTCAGGATGCATACCGATGCCATTCAGCGAATTTTTATAATTTCCGCTCCGGATGATCAGCGGGAGGAACCACCGGTCGGATCCAAGATCATTAAAATCAGCAAGATTCTGCCGTTTGGCAATCCTGCCATTCATTGAACCTGGATTCGGGTGTATGAAGAGCAGTTCAGGTTCATCGCTTCCGGAGAATACGAATCCTCCGCGGAAAGGAGCGATTGAATCTGACTCAAGAAGTTCCCCGTTAATATAAAGTTTTACCCTGTTGATGTTTTCCGCGGCATTGAATTCAAGTACATCATCCCAGGAGATACCGAAGTTATAGGGATTGCCTATCTGGTTCCATCCGGGCTGAAGTGTAATGCCAAATCCAGTCTCATTTTCAATCCTTGTAGTAATTCCTGCGCCCATCTGGATGGGAACTTCATTCCGTATGATCAGCCAGTAACCTTTTCCTGCGGAAAGGGTTGTGAATTCGGTGCCATATTCTGATGTAATGCCGTTGTTATAATGAAAAAGTCTCCAGAGCTTTTTATTATAAGGCATCAGTTCGTTAAAGTTAAAGCCAACATCATTGTTATCCAGCGTAATGGGGGTGGAAATTATCTGATAATTTTCAATGGCAGGGCCAAACTCAAGGTCTGGAATTGCCAGACTGTTCTGATCATCAAAGCGTAAGACCATGCTGGTTAAATCAGTAGAATCTGCATTATCCTTAAAATCAATGGCTTTATAATAATAGAACATACCATGATCACGGACAAGAGGTTCCCTGATATGATACGTAAAGAGCGAATCCTCAGACTCGAGGATTACTTCATCCCAGGATTCTTCCTGATATTTTTTATACCGGAATATAACCTGTTTGACTGCAATGTTGTCCAGGACGCGGATCCCTGTTAAAATACTATCCTGCCCAACCGGATATTCTTCAGGCAATATTCCTGAATATAACACCGGATTCTCATTATCTATCACATCCTGCCGGGTTACGGCAACCTGCCAATCTGTTACCGACATGCCATCCTGCGCAATGACTGTGTAAACCAGTGTATCCGAAAAATCATTGACTGTTATTCCGGATTCCTGCTCAACATCATCTACATAGGCAGTAGCTCCATCCGAAAGCGTGAAATATGCCGTCAATTCCTCAACCTCCGCCCATATGGCCACTTCAACCGAAATCAGGTTCAGGGCTGAATCAATGGTGATGGGGCTGGTCTGCTCCAGCATGCTGAAACTGAGGAATTCCGTTGCTGTATTTGGCGCGATATCCACTTTCACGTTCCATTCCTGTGTGGATGTTCCATCTTCAGCGGTTACCGAATACGTGAGGCCATCTATAAAATCATTGACCGTCACCCCGCTTTCCTGTAAGGCTCCATTCACCCGGGCAGTGGCGCCGTGGGAAAGGGTAAATGCAGCCACAAGGTTACCGATATCTGTTCCATAAACAACTTCTGCATCTATCGTGTGCCCATTTGAATCAATTGCGGCTTTCCCTGTCTCCTGCGGTAAACTGAAGGAAATAAAATCCGAGGCCGTATTGGGTGCCAAGGTTACGGTAACCACCCATTCCTGCTGTTCTATCCTGTCCTGGGCAATAATGGTATAGATGACCGGATCTGTAAAATCAACAACAGTGCTTCCGCTTTCCTGAACCGCACCATCAACTTCTGCCATGGCCCCTGCAGACAACACAAATTCCGCTGCCTGGTTAACGAGGTCAGTGCCGTATACAACTTCCAGATCAACGGTATGCGAAATGCTATCTATCACTGCAGGACCTGTCTGTCCATCCATCGCAAATCTCAATATATCCGTCGAATCATTCTGTGCAACACCGACCGATATCACCCAATCCTGAATCGTCACTTCGTCTGCTGCGGTAACTGTATAAATCACATCACTGGTAAAATTATTGGCTGTAAAACCGCTCAGTTGTATTGTTCCTTCTACAGTAGCGGTTGCACCCGATGAAAGTGTAAAGGAAGGTATGAGGCCTTCCCGGGAAGTACCAAAACGAACATTCAGGGAAATTTCATGATTTACTTTGTCAATGATTGTTGGATTCTTCTGTTCATTGAAATTAAAGGATAATATGTCCGTGTCGGAGCATGAAAAAGGATCCTCGAT
>JAGTVG010000559.1 GCA_018224645.1 Cyclobacteriaceae bacterium | reverse complement strand
CTTTCGATGATGATCCTGATTCGCTACCCTATTCAATGTCGGCCCCGGATAAAAAACTCATGCCATGACTCAAAGTCATGGCATGAGTTTTTTATCCGATAGGTTCTTCCAGAGAATATCAGCGATATTATTGGAATTTATGGCGTTTTTTCGTAACAAGATTCATATTTTTTAACTATCCGGGACCTTAATTCGCCTTGGCGGGTCCGGAGCGTTATCCAAAGGGTATGAAAATCATCCAAAGGGTCCGGAGAGTCATCCAAAGGGTCCGGAGCGTCATCCAAATGCCTGGCAGCGGTATCCAAAAGGTCGGATGAGTTATCTAAAGGATCCGATGAGTTTTCCAACACCTCAAAAATGTAAACCAAAGTTCCGGAGAGTGCTCCGAAAGGCGAATCAACAAATCAACCTCCTTCAAACCCTGATCAGTTTCACCGGGTATGTCTGCTCAGAATTCCACTGAGGGATATAGAGGTTTTCCTCATCATCGATACATACATCATGGGGGTTCAGGAATGTTTTTCCGTCATAGACTGGTTCCGTTAATTTTCCATCCTGATACACCGGCTCAGACCCTCCGGGAAAAGAAATCACACGGTTGTTTTTATCGAGAATAGCGAGCATACCGTCATAGCTATCCCAGGTCCTGGTCACAATGACGGCAAAATAAAGATAATCCCCCCGGATCACCGGGCGGCAGATCCAGCATCCGGGCAGGGGAATGGTTTCAAGATATTCTCCGGATAGCGAGAACCGTTTAAATTCATTCTTCGACCTGGAAGTGATCAATAGCGTTGGATTGTTCATTTCCCTCGTATCGAGGGTAACCCCGTGGCAACAGTCAAATTGTTCATCACCTTCACCCTTGCCGCCAAAATGCCTGATATATTCCCCACGGGCATTGTACTGGATGATATAATTCTCCCCATAGCCATCAGCAACGTAGATATCCCCATTGGGTGCAACCGCGATTTCGGTCGGATTATATTTTTCCGGGGATTCGTATACGCCGGTTTCCTCTGGAAAATCCAGCGTCATGATGATCCTTCCATCCAGCGTTGCCTTGAAGATCTGGTGACGGGCATGATCGGTGATAAACAGGAATTCCTCATCACCCTCCTCCGCAAGTGTCAGGCCATGGGCACCCGGCATATCCAGTCCAACGGTTTTAATGACCTGTCCGGATTTATCATAGACGATCAGGTTATTTTTTTCTTCGTTGGTGAGAAGCAGTATTCGGCCCATCCTGTCCTGAACCATTTCATGGCAATCCCTGACAGGAATTTTGCCTGGATCCTGAAGGCCCCATTCCTTATCAACACGATAGGTAAAATTACCATGGCCAACGGTTTCCGGACCGGACTTTTTCCCCTTTAGGATGTTAAATGTATATCCCGGTAGTAAAGAAGCACCAGCTATTCCCATGGCGGATTTTTTAATGAATGAACGTCTTGAATCCCGAGAAATATTCATGTTTATTTTTTGGACATTATTTAGCATGGTTCGAATCGGGAAGTAAATGGAAATTTTCCGGAAACGAAACAGAAATTTAAGGATTTTCCCAATATTTCTGAAGAACCGGGCTATTATTTTGTTTACCCGCTTTTCCCGTTATCCGTACTCATGGATCGGATAGTATTTTCTATCTCATTCCCATATTCCCTGTTAAGGACCGTAAAGGAAACGGTCAGTTCAGTGTTCCGGTTTTCCTGATCATGCAATGAAATTTGCACGGGATGAGTAGATACAACATACGGATGAAGGAGTATTAACTGACGGATACTTTTTAAATCCTTCTGTTCCGGACCATCAATCTGGATTTTGAATTCATAAACATCACTGGCGCTGTTTACAATCTTTGGCATCCTGGTTTTCAATCTCCACCTTTCCGGCAATAATTCAGCATTGATATATTGTTTGATCTCCAGCAGTTTGTTTTTCATATTACATTCATGTCTCTAAGTACCTTCACAACAAACGGGTGCATATAAGGATCGATCATGTAGAGCCCGGAAACCTTCTCCATAATGATCCCTGATCTTGACATGGCGAGGATTATTTCAACAGTTTCCTTCACATCCCATCCGGTAATCCTTATTATTTTTGCCTGGTCCATTCTTTTATGAATTATGAACTGCCCTAACAGCATCAGCCATTCTTCATTCAGGGATTTTAACCCGGAAAGGGATGGATATTCAGGTTTTTCAATGACCAGGTTATCGGCGTTTACTTTTTTTATATTGGCAAGCCAGGAAAAAAGGGCTGTGCCGGGATTTCCTTCACTATAATTAAAACAGGCATTAAAAAACTGTGCCATACGTATTTCATTCACCTGGCCAATATTTTTATTAAATCTGAAAGAAAGCCCGCTTGAACGGTGTCTGCGCATAATCAATTCTTTCAATTCTTCCGCATCAAAAGGTTTTAAACTGATGATTTCAATAAAATGTTCTCCAAGATTAGTCAGTTGATTTATTACTTTATAGGCATAGGGATTAAGATTTACAATCACCATCAGTTTATGGCTGAATTCATCGATTAGTTTTTCAATCAGTTTTATAATGCATAGGCCTTCCTTTGATCTCTCCCAGAAAAGTTCCAGGTCGTTAACGATTATTACACTGTTTTCCTTCAATTGATTGACCGCCTGGAATACGTCGCCCTGTTGCTGGGTTGCCTTACTCAAAATATCAGAAAAATCATTTTCGAGAATACTACCTGACAATGGGGGAAAAATACTGTATACAGGTTGGTTTTTCAGATATACCTGACTTAAATATTTACAAAAAGCGGTTTTCCCCATATTCCGTTCTCCCAGGAACATGATCCCTCCACGATGGCCCTTTTGATATCTTTCCAATGCCCTTTTGAATTTCATCTCTTCCTCTTTTCTTTCGATCCAGAAATCTTCACCGATACTCGATTTTCCATTAAAAAGGCTTACATAAAAGGGGGGG
>JAGTVG010000558.1 GCA_018224645.1 Cyclobacteriaceae bacterium | reverse complement strand
TCCTCCCACATCAAAATTATAGGAACCACAGAAATAATCTTCCGTACCCGTACCCGCGATGGTGGGAAATTGTTTGTCGCCATCCATATAGAATTTTATCTCACCTTCCCCCCACCATCCATTGTTGTTCACCCCCCAGCACATATAGGTGCCCACATAATGGCCTTTTCCTTTGACCCCGTCAATGATGGTATACACATCTTTGTAGGGAAGTGGATTCACACGGCGGAACTGGGCGTGAAAATAGGCCGCATTTTCGGGGATATCAGTTAAAGCATAGTCGATCTGGTAATAAAGCCGCATCGGTTCGGTATCGATGTTGGTCATGGTGATCCTGCATTTCTTACGGAAAGGCATGACCCAGTAACAGTTATAGGCACTTCCCGGATTTACGCAAACAGCCAGGGAATTCACATGGGCATATCCGCCCCAGCCGTTGGCAAAAAAATCACCTACTGGCACCTCCACGGACGGTTCCTTTTCATCATCCCAATAAATACGGAAGATGCTGAAACGCCGGTTCCCTGTCGGGGTCATCCAGATGTGCTGAATGGCGCCCGGTCCTTCCATTTCGGCCATGGTAAAAGTTTCACCCGGCTGGATAATCACAAATGGATTCACCTTCCAGCCCTGTCCCAGGTCACGGGCTGCATGGGCGGCAGTTCCTTCCTCGGGCATGGCCATTCCCCCTTTCCCCTTTTCACCCGTGAAATTTTCCGGACTGATGGAACGGGTTCTGGCATTTGAAAGCATGTACAGGTTATTGAGGTTCACACCGGCCCCGTTAAAGGTCGACTGGCTGCTGGAATACTGCCAGATCATAAAAAAACTGAGCAGAAAACATAATTTTTTCATCATGTATATTGGTTTTATGACTGTTGATGCAAAAAGTGACAATTTAGGATTTTTCGAAAAGAAACCTGTGAAATATTTTATTAAATTTTGACATTAAACACGAGTCAATGTCAGATGTGATTTTATCAGGGTCCCCTGGATGGAAACCCTGATGAAGGATATGCAGCTAGTCTGTGAGAGTAATATCAAAGAAACCAGTATTCAATCCTTCTGGAAGAAAATTGAAGCCCGGATATTCTTTTTTTATTCTTATGATCATTTTTGATCCGTTCACACCGGATTAACATCAGATATAATCTGTATAATGAATACATTGCCGGTGAGGAAATTTCCAGTTCATGCCACGGCTTCAAATATACTCATGCCATCACCCGGAGTGATGACATGAGTATTTCGGAATGATGCCATGAGCATATGAATCCCGTCAAACTTTGCCAGGGATCATTGCCCTCCGAACCACATAAATCCCTGTTCATCCTGATAAATGGCCTCAATATCTGAATCCAGTTCTTTTATGGATTTCGGAAATTTTTTAAGAGGTAAGCATTATCCTGACAAATCTCTGTCTTTAGCGGTCTGTGATCAGAAATTTTAGCGTCCTGGCAGAATATAATACACCGAATGACATAAATCCGGATTTCTCTAGTCCATCAACTGCCCGCCATTTACTTCGATGGTTTCGCCAAGGATATAACTGGCAAAATCGGATGCGAGGAACAGGATGGGAAAAGCACATTCCTCGGCGGTTCCTGCGCGTTTCAAAACCACCTGTTCCTTGAATTTTTCGAATATCTCTGGCGTGGTGAACCTTTCGTGGAACCGGGTTTCGATGATCCCGGGCGAAAGGGCATTCACATGGATATTGAAGGGGGCGAGTTCCCTGGCCATATTTTTCGTCAACGTCAGGATGGCGCCCTTGGAAGCGGAATAATGACCGGCACCCACTCCGCCGCCTACCCGTGCGGCAATGGATGTCAGATTGACGATCTTGCCGTAATTTTTATTTTTCATGATGGGAATCACCGCCTGTGAAACAAGAAAAATGCTTTTCAGGTTCACATCCAGCACCCTGTCCCAGAGATCTTCCGGCATCGTTTCAAGGCTTTCACGTTTGATCAGCGACCCCGCATTATTGATCAGAATATCGATGGTTCCAAAGATATTCAGACACTCATCCACGAGATGGATAACTTCATCCTTCCTCGATACATCGGCCTGGATCGCGACCGCCTCTCCACCTGCATCCCGGATCACCTGAACTGCTTTTTCAGCCGCTTCCTGGCTCTCATTATAATGAACGACCACACGGGCACCTGCCTTTGCGAATTCCACTGCCGTAGCCCTGCCGATCCCTGAGCTGGCTCCTGTCACCAGGACAACCTTATCATCAAATCTTATATCCATAGTTATTTTTTTGAAATCAGCGGAAAATAAAAGTTGTTTCGGATCCGGCCATACAGGATTACTTCTCCCTTATAAAATCCTCCCTTGACGGACTGAATGAATCGATCACCAGGCCATCTTCAAGGGCCACAACGCTGTGCTCTGTATCAGGAGGTATATAAAATCCATCCCCCGCAGAAAGTATCCGTTTTTCCTCGCCGATAATCACCTCAAACCTTCCTTTTACAATAAAGGCGGCCTGGCTGTGGGGATGATGATGGGTCGGAGCTACCGTGCCCCGATCAAATCTTACCTTGACCAGCATCAGCCGCTCATCATAACCGATGATCTTCCGCTGGATACCTTCCCACATTTTTTCCCATCCCGCTTCCTGATCATTAAAGTAGATATTGTCTTCAGAATACATAAATAGGGTTTAATTTTCACTAAATTAGATAATCAAACCTTACATGAAAACTTAATTTACGAAAAAAGAAAATATTTACGGCATTTATCGATTAATCCATCCCGGTAATTGTAACCGGAGGCATGGGATCAAAGATACCTTACGGGACAAGGCGGTTCAGTTGAAAAAGGATGACCTTCTGTAAAAGCCGGTTTAAGAATGGTCCCGGCCGGATAGCATTTCCGCAGAAATAGTGTTAAATTGAATATGGAGATCTTGATTTTCTATGATCAGACTTTTATTAACAGGGATCCTCTGCTGTGGGATATTGGTTACCAGTGCTCAGCATAAGGCACTTGAAAAATATGGCCGGGTGACTGCAGGAAAAGAACGTACATCCGTTTCGACGGACACGTCCCGCCTGATCTCTGATGAAAAGATTTATTTACATATGGATAAACCGTATTATGCCGCCGGGGAAACGATACGGTTCAGCGGCTATATAGTTGATCCCGGAACACATCAAATGATACCCGGAGAGGATTTGATGTTCGTGGACCTCATCGCACCCGATGGCAGCGTAGCCTCTCAGGTATACCGCCCGGTTTATCAGGGAAAAGCCAATGGCACATTGGAAATCCCCCCTGATGCGGTTACCGGCAAATACCGGATCCGGGCGTACACCCACTGGATGCACGACGGCATTCAGGATGTCTGCTTTGATCGTCCTTTCAATATCCTGCAGGCTGAAGAAATCTTAAATCATAACTATATCGAATATGATCGGATGATGGAATTCGACATCCATTTTTACCCGGAAGGCGGGCATCTTGTAAGAGGCATCCCATCCCGGATCGCCTTTCACGCCTATGATGAAAGCAGGCAGGGACTCATGATCCGGGGAATCGTCGTCGATGGAACCGGGAAAAAGATCACCGACTTTAATACCGGTCATGACGGAATGGGAAGTTTTTCATTGCTTCCCGAACCCGGAGAGAAATATTATGCATATGTTGAATATGAAGCGTATGAAAAAGTTTTTATCCTGCCTGAACCCTTGTCCGAAGGGGTTGTATTGCATGTCAATAATCTGAAAGACAACCATGTGCTTGTGATGCTTAAACCATCCCCTGAATACTTTGATCAGGAGATCCTGCTTACGGGTACTTCAAGGGGTATAACCTGCATGAAGCAAAAGGCAACCCTCAATCCGGAAGGAACCCTGATCTCCATACCAAAATTAATTTTCCCGGAAGGTGTTTGCCAGCTGACGCTTTATGATCAATATCATTTCCCCCTGACTGAAAGACTGATATTCATCAACAATCAGGATTTACCGGAAGTAGCCTTAATGGCCCCTGCAGGTATGCCAAAACCCAGAAAGCCTGTCGACTTTGATATTACGATCAGTGATCCATCAGGAAAATCCATCTCAAATGCGGTTTTTTCAGTAGCAATTACCGATGCCCGCCACATTCAAAAGAAAACAGAAGAGGAATCCATTGTAAGTTACCTGCTTCTTTCTTCTGAACTGGAGAATCATCTGCATCATCCGGGATACTATTTTCATCAGCAGACCAGGGAGGTTAAGGTTAACCTTGATCTGGTGATGTTGACGTACGGTTGGCGTCGATATAACTGGAAAAAAATTTCTGGGTTTGCCGGACCAGATCAGGACCAGCTTCAATCTTCAACATCAGTCATCCTGATCGAAGGTACCGCCTACCTGGAAAACACGATAGACCCCCTGGTCAATGGCAACATAAGTTTTCTTTCCATGGATGATCGTTTTCCGGGTTTCTGGCTGATAAATACTGACGAAAAGGGCCATTTCAGTTTCCACACCGGCCTATTTCCCGATACCATTTCAATTGTATCAAAATCGCTGAATGCAAAAGGGAAACGGGTAAATACTGATCTGGTATTTAACAAAATCAGATCCGTTCCTGCGAGCCAGCAGGATTATCAGCGATTCCCCATCCGAATAGAAAAGGATATACCCGGATATCTTGAATTCAACAGGCAAAAGGCTTTTGAAGATTCAATCTATAATTTTGATGAACGTGTACTCCTTTCGGAAATTATGGTTAAGGGGCAAAAGTATTTTAATACGAATTATGGGAAACCTGACTACCGCCTCGAAGTAACGGATGAATTCACCAACTACGCCGATATTTTCCAGATGATGAAGGGCAGGGTAGCCGGATTGATCATTTCAGGCTCCGGGATCAACACGCAAGTCCAGATCCGTGGAACTGCCAATATTACCGCTGATAAAACTCCGATGTTTATCCTGGATGGCATACCGCTCAACAACCCGATACCCGAATCTATCACTGGAGGGAAAGGGGAAGTCCAGGCCTATGGAGATGGAGATGTGGCCTCCATGCCTATTTCCATTACGGCAATGCAGGGCAGTCTGGACCGTACCTCATTAAACGCAGTACTGCTTTCTTTGCAACCCGGTGAAATAGAAAAGATCGATGTATTGAAAACCATGGGTTCATCTTCAAGCGCATTCGGCTATAAAGGGCATAATGGCGTTATTATTATCTATTCGAAACTCGGATCAGGCAAACTGGAAAAACGGAGAACCCAGGGATATGAAGAAATAAGGTTGCCTGGATACTCGATGGTAAAAGAATTTCATCATCCTGATTACAGCCAGGCAGATGACGGGCATATTAAACCCGATAGAAGAATTACACTTTTTTGGGATCCGCAAATTTGGATGAATGGGAAAGATACGGTCAGGATCAGCTTTTATAACTCTGATGATGCGGAGAAATTTCAGATTGAGATCAATGGCATTACCGG
Source organism: Cyclobacteriaceae bacterium (assembly GCA_018224645.1). Taxonomy (GTDB): domain Bacteria; phylum Bacteroidota; class Bacteroidia; order Cytophagales; family Cyclobacteriaceae; genus JAGTVG01. The sequence continues at coordinate 15,411 of JAGTVG010000558.1, read as the reverse complement.
ACAAGGCCAACCTTTTTATTATCTGGGTGATTTAAATCAGCATTGATCTGGTATTTCTCGCGGCCGTATCAACAGCCAGCATTACAGGGATACCCTGAAAATCTCATTTCACAATAATTCCTGTTTTGATGGTCCTTATGGACATTGTACTGATAATAGTTTTTTTGAATTGAGTATCTTTGTTTAACAGCCTTTATTTTTTTAACTATGCTGATAAGAAAATTTTTGTTGTTTACAGGGATTTTCGCTTCCCTGTGCCTGTCCGCAGCCTCACAGGAGATATCCTTTCGGGGTAACATCAGAGATGCATCTACCGGAGAACCCATTCCCTATGTCAGCATAGCCATTGCTGATCTTTACAAAGGTACATCCAGCAATATAACCGGGGAATTTTTGATCAGAGCCGACTCCCTGCCGGTCAGGCTTATATTTTCACACATAAGCTATGTTAAAAAAGAAATTTCCGTCATGAATGAGGAATACCTTGAAGTCTCTCTCACGCCTGGGGAAATAATGCTGGATGAACTCGTGGTGGAAGATAAGGAACGGGGTGAATATGCCTATAATCTCCTTCTCCAGGCCCTGAATGTTGCACAAAAGCATTCAAGGGATTGGAAATATGGACTTGCCTATTATAGACAGGTGTCTCAAAATGCGGATGATTATACTGAATTGTATGAAATATTTTATGACACCAGGTTCAGCAGCAAGGGAATTGCCGATTGGGCTATTCAAGAAGGACGTTATGCCATGGAAACAGGCCCTGCATCACTGAATCATGTTTTTAACAAAAACTTCACCCTGTTGTCGAGGCTGATCTCCATGTACCAGCCTGAAACCGATAAATTTATCATGCCGGTAAATCAGAATGTCCGTGATCTGTATGATGTCAGCATCAGTGGATTGAAGAACATAGAAGGAAGAAAGGTGGCGGTGGTCCTTTATTCTCCTAAGGAGGAAATAAATGTGGCTGCCATGGAAGGTGAGATCCTGATCGATATTGCATCGTTTGAAATTCTAAAGTTACATGCCTTTATCAGGAACGATCATTTTGAACTCATCGGGTTGAACAATCCCATCGGGAGCTGGAAAAATTACGTGCTCGAAATTGAAACTGCCTTTAAACCCGTGGATGAGGATCTGCTGCCTGATTATACCCGTCTCACGCAGACGTTCGATTATTATGTGGATAATGAATTCCGGCACCCTGTAAAAACTACTTTCTTTCTATCGTGGTATGAATATTATCAGCCTGAAAAATTCAAACGCCTGGGAGGCAGGCTGGTCAGGTATGGAAGAAGGGACAGGGATGTACTTGACCGGATAGGTTATAACAGGCGATTCTGGGAAGATAATCCGGTTGTCCTGCGCACCCCCGTGGAAGTGGAGATCGTCAACTCCTTTGAATCCCGGAATGCTTTCGGATCGATTTACCTGAATGACCGGGAACAGGTAGCGCTTGATAAGGATGATCTTGATAATGATCCATTCATTCAGCAGATCAAAGTCGACCTGCGAAAATCCAAATTGGCTACAAGCGGAGAAAAAGTATACCTGCACACCGACAAACCATTTTATGCGACAGGTGAAACCATCTGGTTCAATGCATTCCTCGTTAACCTGGCCACGCATATCCCGCTTGAATTCAGTGGCGTGCTGTATGTCGACCTGTTATCTCCCGATGGTGAGATCCTGCAAAATAAAAGGTATGATGTGCGGAATGGATATACCCACGGGAATATTGATCTAGAAAAAGCCCTTCCGTCAGGAAAATACAGGATACGCGCCTATACGAACTGGATGAAGAATTATGATCCGGATTTTTTTTATGCCCGTGAACTTGATCTTTACAATGCGGAACAGGTTTTAAATTCGAAAGCTGTAAAACCGGAGGAATCAAAAGATTTTGACGTCCAGTTTTTACCCGAAGGAGGTAATTTGATCAATGGAATCATTTCCCAGGTTGCCTTTAAGGCGGTGGATCAGACCGGTAAAGGGATTGACATTTCGGGCAAAATAATGAATGAATCCGGAGGTCAGGTTGCAGAACTCAAAACGAGGCATGATGGTATGGGGAGTGTGTTTTATTTACCCCTGGCAGGTGTTGAATTTTCAGCTGTCGTAAAATACAGGGGAAGGGAAAAAACCTTTAAAATGCCGGAACCACTGGCAAGCGGATATGCACTCACGGTAAATAATCTCAAGGAAAAGAGCCTTCAGATCATGGTGAAATCATCTCCCGATCTTGATGATTCTGAATTCTACCTGGTCGGGCATACCCGGGGAATCATTTATCACAGGGAAAAAGGAATGATCAATTCCGGGAATGCCATGATCGATATTCCCAAACCCAAAATTCCCGCAGGGATCTTTCATTTAACCCTGTTCGATGCCCGGCATGCACCGCGGTGTGAAAGACTGGTATTCATCAGCAACGACGCCGGAATTCTTGTCAACAAAAAAACGGATCATGAAGTATTAAAGCCCCGGGAAAAAATTAATATTCAGCTTGAGCTTACCGATCATTTCGACAGGGAAATCAGGAATACCCGGTTTTCAGTGGCCGTAACCAATGCCGGACATTTTAAAAAACAACCTGACGGCGAAAACATCATGACCTACCTCCTGCTCACCTCTGATCTGAAGGGTCATATAGAAAACCCCGGGTTCTATTTTCAGAATGATGAACGGGATACGCAGATTGCGATGGACATGCTGATGCTTACCCAAGGGTGGAGAAGGTTTACCTGGAAGGAGATCTTTGACGGTAACCTGTCGGATACTCCTTATTCACACGAAACAGGGATAAATCTAACCGGCCAGGCATATGTGGAGGCTACCAGGAGTCCTTTGAAAAATTCCTATATCAATTTTATGTCAATCAGCGATGATTTTCCCGGATATTGGTCTGCCGTAACAGATCAGGAAGGATCGTTCGGCCTGAAAAATCTGGAGATTCCGGACACACTTTCGGTGGTCACCATCTCCGTGGATGATAAAGGAAACCCGGTCAATATAGACATCGAAATAAATCCACTGGAAATTTTCCCCGCTGAAAAGAAAGCATCCCGGAGCTATACGCCGCCTGTAAATTCCGGAATTCTTCATTATTTAAACAGGTTTGAGGAAAGAACGAGTATTGAAGACAGTTATACCTTTTCCGACCGGGTCGTTTTGGAGGAAATTGAGGTCAGGAGCAGCAGGTATGAAACTAAGATATACGGGGAACCGGATGCTGTCATCGAGATGGATGATCAGCTACGTACGTACACCGATATATACCAGATTATCCAGGGAAGGATTCCGGGTGTGTTGGTGAGTGGCCAGGGTATGAATGCAAGCATACGCATCAGGGGTATCAGTTCATTTTCTTCGAATACTGATCCGCTGGTGGTGATTGACGGAATGCCGGTCAGTAATATCACTTCTACCGCAATGAATGCATCTGATTCCATTTCGGGTGGAAATCAGGGACCTGATGTTTCCAATGTGAATTCCATCCTGCTATCGCTCAGTCCGATGGATGTGGAAAGGATCGAAATTCTGAAAAGTGCTGCTTCTGCATCTGCCTATGGTGTACGGGGGGCCAACGGGGTAATTGCTATTTATACAAGACGGGGACCCGCCACTGTTTCCAATGCCCGGACAAAAGGTTATGAAGGATTGATATTGCCTGGCTACAGTTACGTAAGGGAGTTCTATTCGCCAGCCTATGATGTGCCCAGGGAAGAACACGTGGTGCCGGATAAACGAACAACCCTGTACTGGAATCCTTCAGTTAAAACGAATAACCTGGGAAAAGCCGAAATTGAATTTTTTAATTCCGATGAGGCCCGGATCCTGGAGGTGGAAATCCAGGGTGTGACCGATTTCGGGGACATCATAAATGCTGCATTTCCTGTGGGCAGGGAATAGAACCCATGCCATGACTCAGGGTCATGTCATAAGTTCTCTACCGGCTCAATACCACAAAAATCCCACATTCAAACTCAGATAGGAATAGGTAATGGATCCGTTGGAGGGAAAGGCATTGCTGTATCTAAGCGATATGTACAGGTTTGACTGAAAGCTGACAGGGAACAAAATGCCCGCCTCGGGAGCCAGCCCGAAATGCCAGTTGTCTTCCGTGTCGGAAAACAATCCCATGTTGGCTTTACTTTCTATCCAGAATGTACCGGCGCCAATGCCCAGAAATGGCTGCATCTCTCCATCTTCATGAAAAAAATAATGAGAAGTGAGCAGGATCGGCAGGACATTAAGATACCGGTACTGGATGCCGGTTGCAGATTGTGTCCCGTCTACGAAAGTACCGCTTTCGGACTCGTACATCGTCTGCCAGCCGGTCGTCCACCCGAGTGTCATCCTGTCATTGATGAAGTATTTTCCGTCGATGGTAAATCCCCGCCAGCTGACGTTGCTTATGAAATCACTGGTTTCACCGACAGGAAGCGCCATGCTATAGGTGAGACCATGCATACTCTGGCTGAAGACAGAGGATGATATCAGGATCAAAATGATGGTTGTGATTCTTTTCATTTTTACCGGGTTTGATTAAGGATTGGATTGAAGATATGGGGACTGGTCGAAGGCCTGGTTAATGCCGTAAGTAATCCTGCTCTCATTGGCTGAAGTGGAGCTCGATAATATGCCATCCATTCCGGCAAACCACTTGACCGGAAGTTCCTCGACACCATCATTCTCCGTTCTGTCGTCCGGATCCGCAAGATGGATCAAAACGGTTCCGGTATTATAGGAATAACCGACAGGATAATACGGCGGATAGTACCAGCCTCCCCAGCCTCCCCAGCCCCAGCCGGGAGGATAATAACCACCCCACCATCCAGGACCCGGTATCCAGGAAACTCCTGAATAATTGATGGCGATCACCTGTACGGTGATCAGCATGTCCGGAGCTTCAGTCATTGTGGTATCCTTTATCCGTGTATAGCCCCTGGATACCATATTGGATTCAATTACGTCAAGGATCAGCTGTTCGAATCCACGGACAACTTCCTCATCGATATTCTGCTGGTTGGTCGCAAAATTTATTGTATCCGGCATGAAATAGTTTTCCTGCACTGCAAAATTAAATTCATCATCATAGTCCGTCAGAACAAGATTATAATCCGAGGTATATTCAGGTCCTCCGGGATAACATCCATAAATAAAGGCAGACAGGATAAACAGCAAGGGCAATAACATCTTTTTCATAACTCATATTAATTATTTTAGCACCGGGACCGTCTCGAAATTTTTAAAAATTTCATTCCGTTCACACCAGGGCGTGAGAGACTTCCGGGGGGAAGTTGTTGGTTCCTGTCATTACACTCAAACCCAAAACAAATTTCTGGTGAATTCATCGGAATGATCCTTTTAAACGGCCTCATCTTTAAAAAACGCATTTTTCCGGTCATTTGTTCATTTAATTATTAAAACACGAGAATTCATTTACATCATTAAGGACACAACAAACCCTGCCAGGGATGGGATGCCGGAGAACCAAATCCGGCAAAGATTCCTGCTTTAATAAAGTGGATGGTTTGGAACTCCGGGAATAAGTATAAAAAATTCATGCGAAGCCAACTGAACTTCAACCATCCGGGAAAAAACTGATGATCAAAGTTATCATCAGCATACCGGTGCTTTCAGTTGCAGCAACTTCGCGTGAAATAATGCGTCCTGAAATCCCCTTAAGGAAGTCTTAAAGCTGGGGAGCGGCTTTTTTTACCTTATCCAGGACCTTATCCTCAAATTGTTTGAAATTATTGACAAACATTTCCGCCAGTTTCCGGGCTTGTTTATCATAGGCAGCCTTATCTTTCCAGGTGTTTTTAGGGATCAATACCTCTTCGGGTACATTCGGACAACTGAGGGGAACCTGCACACCAAAGTTTGGATCTTCCTGGTATTCTACATCATCCAGTTTACCATTCAGGGCAGCATTTACCATGGCCCGGGTATATTTGATCTTCATCCTGCTTCCCTCTCCGTATGGACCACCCGTCCAGCCTGTATTTACAAGCCAGCAGTTCACCTGGTATTTTTCAATCTTTTTACCAAGCAATTCCGCATAGACATTCGGGTGCTGTGCCATGAAAGGCGCGCCGAAACATGCACTGAAGGTAGCCTGTGGTTCGGTTACCCCCCTTTCTGTACCGGCCACTTTGGCTGTATATCCTGATAGAAAATGATACATGGCCTGTTCACGGGTCAGTTGGCTGATCGGAGGCAAAACGCCGAATGCATCGGCTGTCAGGAAAATGATGTTTTTCGGATGACCACCCATGCCATCCTTCGAGGCATTCGGAATATGTGATATGGGATAGGCAGCCCTGGTATTTTCAGTCAGGGTGGCATCATCGAGATCAAGCCGCCTGACATCGGAATGGATGCCGACATTTTCAAGGATCGTCCCGAACCTTCGTGTCGTATCGTATATTTCTGGTTCGGCTTCCGGAGACAAACGGATAATTTTAGCATAACAGCCACCTTCAAAGTTAAATACACCATTATCACTCCATCCATGCTCATCATCCCCGATCAGGGTCCGTGTAGAATCTGCCGATAAGGTCGTTTTTCCTGTACCGCTCAATCCGAAAAATACCGCAGTTTCCCCATCCTGGCCAATGTTTGCCGAACAATGCATCGGCATCACATTTTTAAGGGGCAGAAAATAATTCATGGCGGTAAAAACTGATTTTTTCATTTCACCGGCATATTCAGTGCCTCCGATGAGTACCTTCTTTGTACCGAAATTCACAAGAATAAATACATCGGAATTTGTTTTATCCACTTCCACATTCGCATGGAATCCGGGACAATCGATCACGACAAATTCCGGTTCGAAATCAGGTAATTCCTCTGGCCTGGGCTGTATGAACATGTTCCGGATAAAAAGGCTGTGCCAGGCATATTGAGTTATGATCCTAACGGGCATCCTGTAATCAGGATCTGCCCCGCAATAACAATCCTGCACAAATATATCCTTGCCCTGGAGATAGGAGGCCATTCTCCTTTCCAGTTCTTCAAACCGGTCCGGGCTGTATGGCCGGTTCACTTTTCCCCACCAGATTTTATCCTTGCTGGAAGGTTCTTCTACGACAAACTTATCATTTGGAGATCTTCCGGTAAACTGACCTGTCCTGACAACAAGAGGGCCAAGATGAGCTAGTATCCCTTCGTTCCGTTTTAATGCCTCCTCATAAAGGGCCGGTGTTGGTAAATTCCAGTATACATTTTTCAGGTTTTGAAGACCCAGTGTCTCCAAACCAATTTTGCTGTGTGGCAGTGGACTAAATTCTGACATAATGTTCTGATATTTGGTTATATTAAAGCTTTAAACAAAATTATATTTGCTTTTTATAAATATTAACGATAATTATCATCAAATTTTATAAAAAATTTGATTAGATTTTCAGGCATAACCTATGGAATTTTATCGAAAACGGTCGTGGCTTTTACAATAATTACAAATAATATTCGATATAATGGGATCAATGGAAATATGGGTGCTTTTAAAACCCCATTATAACGATTTTTTTGATATGATCTTATGAAACGATCCTTTGGTAAATTTAACAAATTTAAAAATAACATGCCTCACTCTGCGTTTAATCTTATTGTTAAATATTGACCCGTCATGGATCCCCGATTTTCTTTACATTATTTCCGGAGCGGTTTAAACCTTTGAACCGATACATGTGTCCTAGGAATAAGTACAAATTCCGGCGCCATGAATAATATTGAAATATCAGGCATATTTCATGACATATTTTTGATCATCGCTTATCTCACGGGCGTAACCAGTGCAATTTTAACCGGTAAAAAAAATAACATCCATCCTTCAGTTACACTCATATTGATCCTCATGTGCACCCTCTCCTATATTTTCTTTGCTGAATATTTTATAAGCCACTCAGGAACCTGGCATCAAACACTACAATCTGGTTTCCAGCATATTGACAGGACGTTTGGTCTGGCCGGTATTGTATTTGGATTATGCCTTTCCAGCCTTCTCTTAAGGATCCCGGTTACCGTTCTCTATAAATTTTCATTCCCCATGCTGATCATCTATGCTGTATCAAATCTGGGTTGTCTGGGAGGCCATTGTACAGAGGTGCAGACAGGTTTTTTTGATTTTCAGGTACTCGCCACTTTTAATGCCTGGCAATTTCTGCAAAATGGATTAATGGCAGACCATTTCAGTATTCCCATCATCTTCAAATCCCTGGGAGGATTTATAACTGTCGCGCTCATTTATCAATTCAGGGGCAAATTTAAAAATCCAAGAAACATATCAATGCTTGTTTTCTCGGCGGTTTTGTGGATGAGCTTTATAAACCTGTTTTTTGCTTTTGGATCATCAGCCAGTTTCATGTCTGATCGTTTACTCGGGATGAATCTTTTTCAATGGGCCATCCTGATGATCAACTCATTGCTGATGATGTTTGTTTTCGCCAATGAATCCGCCACAAAAAAAAGGTTCCCGAAATTAAAAATTAAGCAACCCCCCAATTACATGATATTTTCCATCTACCTGGTCATCTTTTTTATAGCATTCCGTGACTCCTGGTTTTTGTCAGATTCCAACCTGCAGATCTTTACCATCGGTTTCTCATTGACCACCGTTTTCCTTATTTATTATTTTCATACCAGTCTTCAGCCTTCCCTGGTAAGGTACGCCACCATAGTCGTCCTGCTTTTTGTTGGTTCCGTGTATCTTCAGGCAAGTATTATAGCTCCTCAGAATACTTCTGGTGATGATTTCAGCAGGATCTCTGAAAATAACCTTAACTTCCCGGAGTATAAATCTGCCACAGGGATATTTGTTCCGGTTCCCGTACTCCAGGATAATGCCCCATATATCCTCTCATTACCGGAAAAATCTCCAACCGTCGCACGTACACCACCATGATTTATTGGCTGACACGATCGGTGAATTATTCAAACTGCAGGAATTGAGGATTCATGCCTTAATTTACAAGACCATTTCCTTCAGATCCAAATAAATGAAATACGCATCCCTGGAAGTATTCCTGGATTTCGGGATCAATCCCAGGTTAAATTCCGTATATGGTTTTTCTGTTCTGAATTCAGCCTCTTCAGTTCATAAAGATCTAAAATTAAATCATATTTGAAGATGAGAATATTAAAAATAGTCATGTTAAGTATTTTATCAGTTATTGGATTAATTATTCTGGTTAGCATGTTCATGGGTTATATCCTTTCCGTACCTGTCTATCACGGTGAAAATTCGGATCATTTCAATGGAAAGGAATTTGTTAATCCAGGCGATGTCCGGCAACATGGCTTCGGTGATCTGATCAAATGGATCATGAACCGGCAGCAGGGTCCCTGGAATTCGATTGAAGAATTTGATCATGGTAAAGTAAAACTCAACTCCGACTCATCAGCAAGGATCTATTATGTCAATCACAGCACTTTTCTTTTACAACTGGGAAATTTCAACATTCTCACTGATCCGGTCTGGAGTGATAGGGTAAGTCCGTTCAAATGGATAGGACCACAGCGCAAACGTCCACCGGGAATAAAACTTGATGAACTACCGGAGATCCACCTGGTCCTGCTCAGTCATAATCATTATGATCATCTGGATATATCCACCCTCAGAAGAATAAATGATGAATATCATCCGCTGATGATCGCACCGCTTGGCGTTCCCGCCTACCTGGCTGAAAACGGCATCGGACAACTCCGGGAGATGGACTGGTGGGAGGAATCCGGGATCAATGAAAATTTAACCATCGCATGCGTTCCGGCTCAACATTTTTCAGGCCGTGGGATGTTCGACAGGAATAAAACCCTGTGGGGAGGATATGTCATCATCTCAGAGTTCGGGAATATATTTTTTGCAGGAGATACGGGTTATGGTGATTTTTTTAAGGACATATCTGAAAAATATGCCCCGATTCATCTGGCCATGCTGCCTATAGGCGCATATATACCAGGATGGTTTATGTCCCCTATACATATTTCACCTGATGAAGCCGTTAAAATCCACCGGGAAATGAAGGCTGAAAAAAGCGTGGCAATGCATTTCGGAACATTTCCCCTGGGTGATGATGGCATGTGGCAGCCGGTGAATGACCTGGAAATAGCCAGGCAGGATAAACAGGTGGAAAATTTTTATGTTTTATCACCTGGAGAATATCTCACATTGGAGTAAATGCCGGCCTGCAAAAAACCTGGTATGGATTCTGTTCTCAGATCCACGGAATAGAAATCAAACAAGGTAGCTGATGAATTAGAATTTTTATTATTTTTTACCTATTTTAACCTTCAATATTTTATATATCACGACAATGAATAAAACACGAAGAAAATTTTTAAAAGTAACGGGCATGTCCATGCCGGCCCTGATGATCCATCCCGGCAGGACCCGGTTTTCATCCAATGCTACTGATTTCCAACTTGGAATTGCCTCCTATTCATTAAGGAATTATACCCTGGATAAAACCATTGAAATAACGCGGAGACTGGGCATTCCGAACCTTGCCTTAAAAAGCATGCATATGCCGCTTGAAATGACGGATGCTGAAATTAAGGGCGTAAAGAAAAAAATAAACGATGCAGGCCTCAACCTTTATGGTGCGGGTGTGATCTACATGAATACGGAAGAAGAAGTTAAAAATGCTTTCCGCTACGCTCAGGCAGCTGATTTAAAGGTGATCATCGGGGTCCCCAAATATGAATTGATCGATATGGTGGAGGAACTGGTTAAATCAACCGGCATCAAGGTGGCCATCCATAATCATGGACCCGGCGATGATGTTTACCCGAGTCCGGAAAGTGTGTATGAAAAAGTGAAAAACAGGGATCCGCGGATCGGATTATGCATGGATATCGGCCACACCGAACGAATTGGACTGGATCCTGCTGCTGAAGCAAAAAAATATTTTCCCCGGCTCCTGGATGTTCATCTGAAGGATGTGGATAAATCAACCGCGGAAGGAGATACCGTAGAGATTGGACGTGGTGTGATCAATATTCCCGCCTTCTTAAAGGTACTGAAGGACCGGAATTATGAAGGAATTGTGAGTTTTGAGTATGAAAAGGATCCGGATGATATTTTACCGGGCCTGTCTGAATCCATCGGATATGCAAGGGGAGTGATCGCTGCTCTTCAATAGGAATTGATCAATCTTCCTGGAAACAAAGGTTCCAGCAGAAAAAATTGTGGTCGCAGTACGTAAAAATATTTGTCTTTTTTCGATAGAAAAATTTGAAAAACCCTGAACACATCATGAAAACCATCCTCATCTTCATTTTAAGCACCAGTTTTCACCTGCTTCAGGCGCAAACTGAATCCATATTTGGTATATTCTCCAATCATTCTGATATCGGGGATGTTAAAATTGATGGCACAATCTCCTACGTTCCGGAATCCGACGAATACATCCTGGGTGGATCCGGTGAAAATCTCTGGTTCAGCAATGATGAATTCCATTTCGTATGGAAAACAATGGAAGGGGATTTTGTGATCTATTCAAAATTGGAATTAATAGGAAACAATACTGAACCTCACCGGAAAGCAGGCATCATGATCCGGCAAAGCCTTGAAGCCAATGCACCCTATGTGGATGGCGTCGTACATGGTGACGGGCTCACTTCCATGCAGTACCGGGAAAAGATCAACGGGGAAACTTCAGAGATCCAGGCTGATATCGATTCGGCCCATATACTTCAACTGGAACGGAAAGGGGACCTTTTTATCATGAAAGCAGCCAGGGAGGGTGAGCCCCTGGAAGAGTTTGCCCGTTATGAAATCAAGCTTGCAAACAGCGTTTATGTCGGGCTGATGGTCTGTGCCCATAATGAATACAATTTTCAACAAGCCAAATTCAACAATGTCAGGGTCTTTGTTCCTGCTGCCGAAGTCACGGAGAATTCAAGGGAAGGGGCAGTGAGTTTCCTGGAAACCATTGACATTGAAACACTTAACAGAAACCTGGTAAGAAAATTCGATGTGCTTATCGAAGCTCCCAACTGGTCGGCGAAAGAACCGGCACTGGTTTATAATTCTCAGGGAAATCTGTACAAGATAAATCTGGACGGCGGTGATCCGGTCCAGATCAATACCGGCAGTTTAAACCGTTTAAATAATGATCATGGGATCTCTCCTGACCAGCGTTGGATAGCCGTAAGCAATGGCGATCAGGATATTGGCAGCCGGATATATATACTGCCCTATGAAGGTGGTGAGCCTGAACTGATCACTGAAAAAGGACCTTCCTACTGGCATGGATGGTCGAAGGACAGTAAAACAGTAGCGTATGTGGCGGACCGGGGTGGAAAAAGTTATAATATCTATACCTGTAAAAGATCAGGAGGAAAGGAAAAAATGTTGACAGATACCGATTGTCTGGATGACGGACCCGATTATGAACCTTCGGGTAAAAAGATCTATTTCAATTCCTGCCGGACGGGGACCATGCAGATCTGGCGGATGAATACGGATGGCACTGATCAGGAACAGGTTACCTTTGATGATTACCAGGACTGGTTCCCTCATCCTTCACCTGATGGGAAGTGGATCCTGTTTATTTCCTATTCAAAGGATGTTACGGCTGGCAGCCATCCACCCAATAAGCAGGTGATGCTTCGCATGATGCCGGCCGAAGGCGGGGAAATAAAGGTGATTACTCATTTATATGGAGGCCAGGGCACCATCAATGTCCCCAGCTGGTCTCCTGACAGCCGTAAAGTAGCCTTTGTGAGCTATTCCTATTAACCAGGGTTCATTCATGCCGCCACTCAAATTGATGGCATGAATCAGTTCCTGGTAATCTGTTATTATTATTTCAGTACAGATTGAATGGTTTCCCGGGTGTGTTCCATCAGTCCTGCAATGTTTTCCACCCCGAATTTTTTAATATCAACCGGCGGATGTATGTATATTTCCGCCCTCCCCGGCCGGATATCCAGTGTTCCGGGAGGCAATATTTTCCTGGTTCCATTGATGGTAACCGGAAGGATGGGTAAATTCAGATCGAAGGCAAAGCGGTAAGCCCCTTTTTTAAAGGGCAACATTTCCTCAGTCCTGCTTCTGGATCCCTCAGGGAAAAAAACGACGGAGGTGCCTCCCTTTATTTTGTCTTTTGCTTTTTCTATTGTCTCCAGGGTCGTTTTTATACTTGACCGGTCAATAATAATATGACCTAAGGCAACACTGCCAAAACCGACACCAGGCATCTTCCGGACTTCCTTCTTCATCACCCACTTGATGTCCATTCCCATCCAGCCGTAAAGGACGAAAATATCATACATGCTCTGGTGATTTGCAACGATCACATAACTCTGTCCCTTCCTGATATTTTCCCTTCCTCTTACCCTGACGAGGATGGGTGTAAGGATACCGTTCAACCTCGCCCAGGCAATCCCTCCAAACTGATCCGCCATACGCTGGCTGAGCGGAGATAACAGGACAGCCAGAATTCCAAAAAAAACACTGTTGATGATAAAAAATGGTGCAAAGAAAAGCCACTTATAAGGCTGATATAACACATACAAAACCTTTTTCATATACAATCTGGCAGGTTAGGCTCTATGGTCATTGTACATGAATTTAATTTTTGTTAATTGATCATGATCTTTTTTGTCAGGGTTCTACCGGAAGTCAGAATCTTCACAAGGTAGAGTCCATCCTTAGAATTAACCGGAATCAGCGATTCAGAAACATATTGTTCATCCCGGTAGATTAAACGTCCCTGAAGATCCAGAACCTCTATTCCAATTACCTTATTCGGGCCTGATTTAATTTTAATATAACTGTTTCCCGGGTTAGGATAAATTATGATTTCATAATCGTTGATCCTCTTCTCATGGATTCCAGTAATGGTTTCCAGGTTCCGTAACCCTTCCATTTTATAATTCCGGTCAGGATCATGCAGGTCATCTGTAAGTCCCCAGCATCCATACCGGTTATAGCCGCTGTAATAAGTGAAATGCATGGCCAGCTGACCCCCCAGATCAAACCAGTTGTTAACGGTATTATAGTGCAATAGCCGGATCATGCGTTCACTCCGGTGCATACTGATCTGGTTTTCGATATTTTCCGTCGACCCTCCCGCCGGAACATGAGGCCCCCCTTCATAGGAATTGGCCCCACCGGGCAGTTTCCATTCTGTAGCAACACGCACCCAGTCTTCCCTGCTGGATTCGTTTACGGCGTCCGATCCGGTCTGATTGTCGATGTCTTCGTAACACTGGTTGATCAACTGGTCCGGCGTCAGTCCCGCACCTGCATTTTCAACATTGAAATAGGTCTGCCGGGATATGGCATAAATGAAATCCATCGGCGGGCCGAAAGTTGAATTGATATAATTCAGCATGGGGGTCACCCACCACTTCACCATGGGAGCATGGCTGGCCAGCACCACACGGATCCGGGTGTTTATCATATCCTGTCCAAAAACGGTTGCGAACAGGACGGAAAGTTCAACGGCTCTTCTTGCAATATTTTCCTGGTCAGATATCCCGAGATCTGCAGCTTCATCCAGGTTATACTGGTTTGTTCCCACAAAGGCAGGTGCCGAATTCCAGATCTCATTGTCATTTTCCACATATATGTCCAGGTTATCATTCAGCCGGTTTTTCAACAACTGAGCCAGGCTGGTCACATAATCATCGGATGCTGAAATGGGTACATTGATCCAGATATCCGAATTCACCGCATTACATAGATCAATAAAATGTTCCCAGGCGGCACTTTCTCTTTTATTGAGGAATGAACGTGATTGTATCGGATCATCAGGTAGTTTCCGCTGATTCCAGTGATATTCATCCGGGTATTCAATCATCCAGCTTGTCGTTCCGGTAAAATTCTGGCTCCTGATGGTTGAAAAACTCATTTCCTGAAGGCCATCAGTCAGATGATCGGCAAAATATTGGACTTCCCTGCCTTCATAGCCCGGTCGGATAATTTTCAAATCGGAGATACCCGAGTTGGCCGGACTCGCTGCTGTTTTTTTTGTATTGATAAAATTCATGATCACCAGACCATGATTTTCATCCGGTGCGCCGATGACAAGATCGAATGTCGTGGTATTGCCGGTTTCATTGTAAACCTTGTTTTCAATGCTCCACGGGCCGCCAATATTCATGATCTCGGCCTGGCCTGAAAAGGAACCCTGGTAGATGCCGCTGTAATCCGCCCGGTATTCTTCGGGATCATCGATCTGACCTGCCCATTCAGCCACCGGCCGGTTATCCATCAATAAAAAACGGAAATCCCTGAGAGGCCATCCCTCAGCATCCAGCTCATCCTGCGTCAATGGAGATTCCGGTGATCCCGAATCAAAAGGCATCCCGGCCTTTACCATATCCACATATGCATCAGAATGAACATTTCCAAGGTTAATCCCGGATCTCTGCTGGTACTGCGCATAATTC
>JAGTVG010000557.1 GCA_018224645.1 Cyclobacteriaceae bacterium | reverse complement strand
ATATTCGAAGTTCATGAGTTTACCGAAGATGAGAATGGCAGGATCTGGATAAGTACTCAAAAGGGATTTTATGTATTCGATCCGGTAACAAATAATTTTAACAGATATGGTTCTTCCCGGAATCAGCTATCCCTGGTAAAGGAAATAAATATACAATCCGTTTATATCGAGCCACCCAATATATTCTGGTTGGCCACCTGGAATAAAGGTCTTTGCAAGTTATTTATTAATTCGGATGGCTTATTACATTCTGTAACCGGCAGGGACAGCATAGTCATATATGACCGTATATCGGCTCTGGATCATTCAATTATTGATAACAGGTTTATAAATATATACCCCGATAGAAAAGGCAATATCTGGTTAGGATCGAATGCCAATGGACTGATTAAGGTAATTGAATATGACGACAGCTTGAATTTTATCAAATATGATATGAATAAAGGTGCTCCTGACAATTCCGTATTCGGTATTGCCGGAGACAAGGATGGAAATATCTGGATTAGTACAGGTAATGGTATAGGTAAATTCGATCCTGAAACAGAACATTTCATAAATTACCATGAAAGTGACGGACTTCAATCCAATGTCTTTATGTGGGACGCTTCTTTTCAGAGTCCGGATGGTAAGATTTTTTTCGGTGGCATTAACGGATTGAACGCCTTTTATCCTGACAGCATTATTGATAATCAATCAAAAGCCAATGTCTTTATTTCAAAACTGATCATTCACAATAAGGAGGTTCAGACAGGTGATGAAATAAATGGCCGGCAAATTCTGAACAGGTCAATTAGATTTGCGGAGAAAATTGTCTTGACCAGTAATGAACCAGTGTTTTCGCTGGAATTCATTGCGCTGGATAATATTAATCCGGAAGAGAATATCTATGCATATCAACTGGAAGGATTTGATAACGACTGGAATTATGCTGCTTCAAACAGAAGATATGTGACATATACAAACCTGGATCCTGGTGAGTATGTTTTTAAAGTTAAGGCGACAAACAGTGACGGCTATTGGAATGAAGAACCTGCTTCGCTTGCCATCGAGATCAAACCTCCTATCTGGAAAACATGGTGGGCTTATATTATGTATATATTGGCATTTCTTGGATTGTTATATCTTCTGCAATGGGAAATATTAAAATTTGACCGACTAAAACATAAACTGCAGTTGGAGGAGCTCCGTCATGAAAAAGACAATGAACTATCCATATTGAAGTTAAATTTTTTCACCAATCTGTCGCATGAATTCCGAACCCCCTTGACACTCATTCTGGGACCTGTACAAAGTCTGTTAAATTCGAATGAGACCAGCAACCGCGTTCGTCATCAACTCGAAATAGTTGATAAAAATGCGAAACGATTGCTGAAGATAACTAATCAACTATTGAAATTCAGAAAACAGGATTTCGATAAACTGCAAATTAAAGCTGCAAAAGGAAACATTGTTAAATTCATCCAGGAAATAGCGCTGGCTTTCCGACAACATGCACAGTTGCGGCAAATAGACTTTTCATGCCATTTTCAGGATAAGAAAATCCTGATCTGGTTTGACCGGGATAAAATGGAAATCGTATTATTCAATATTTTATCGAACGCATTTAAGTTCACTCAACAGGAAGGGAAAATCGACATATTGGTGAAAAAAAGTAACGGGCAGCAGGAGATGGTAAAGGATCCTGATGGATATGCATCCGCAGCATTCGGTCAGTTGCCGGATATGTGTAACGAATGGGTGGAAATACGTGTAAAAGATAATGGATGCGGGATTTCTGCTGATCATATAAATAATATTTTTATAAGGTATTATCAGGTTAATCAATCCGATTTCGAAAATCTTTCCGGATCGGGAATTGGTCTGGAACAGATTAAAAATTATGCCGAGCTCCATTATGGTAAAATTATGGTGATCAGCAGGGAAGGGGCAGGAACCGAATTCATATTTTGTCTGCCTGTTGGAAGCCGTCATTTAAAAGAATCGGAAATAGACCATAAATATAAAAACAGCGAACATACCGATCATTACCGGTTGCCATCTGATTTAAAAATAAGCATAGAGCAGAATGCCCTGGAAACTCCGCAGAAAGATTATATGAATAATGATCAGCCAGAGATCCTTATTATTGATGACAATCCAGATATAATAATTTACTTAAAAGAGATACTGAAAGGTGAATACAACATTATTGATGCTTCTGATGGCTTGCAGGGTTATAGCCTGGCTGTGGAGAAAATGCCTGATTTGATTATCAGTGATATCATGATGCCCGGAATGGATGGTTTGCAGTTATGTGTAAAACTGAAAACCGATATTAAAACCAGCCATATACCAGTCATATTACTTACTGCCCGTACATCCATGATCTATCAGATCGAAGGTCTTGAAACGGGTGCCGATGATTACATAACCAAGCCGTTTGATGAAAGGACTTTAAAAGCCCGGATTCGGAATCTGATCGCTTCCAGAAAGAAGTTCAGGGAGCTTTTCAGCCAGGAATTTATAATAAAACCCAAAGATATTACTATCACTACGCCTGATGAGAAGTTTCTGGATCAGGTTATCCGCATAATAGAAGAAAATATATCGGATCCCGAATTTAATGTTGAAAAATTATCCCGCGATGTTGGTATGAGCCATTCAATGATGTATAAAAAAATAGTAGCTTTGACTGATTTAAACATAGTGGAATTTATTAAAAAAATAAAATTACAACGGGCAGCCCAGATACTTACGCAATCAAAAATTTCAATATCGGATGTAAGCTATGATGTTGGATTTACCGATCCGAAATATTTCAGTAAATGTTTTCAAAAACAATTTAAGGTTACTCCAACGGAGTTCATTGCCAAAACCAATAAATCACAAATCAAATGATATCCAGAGATATGATTCTTAAAGATCATACGAAAATATAATACCATAATTATCAAATTTTACTCCTGATAAGAAAATTTCCCCCCCCTTAATAACAAAATATACACCATATAGATAAAATTTTTTTCAAGTTTTACCTTAGGAATGCAGGGTGTGAAATACTTTTTAGCCCAGTAAATCATGAAGTTAAGATCCAAAGGCTTTTTAGCGATTTATAAGTTTAAAATCGTCTTTATTGTCAGTTTACTCATCTGTCTGATGATTTTTTTAATCGTAATTCTATGAGAATTTTATCAAGAAATGAATGGTGTTTAATTAAATATTAAGCTTATGAAACATTTTTATAAAAAAAATGGAAATGCATTGGGTAGTCTGGTTTTGATATTCCTGCTAACCAATGTCTTTGTTTTTCATCAGGCTTTCGGACAGGATAGATCTGTTTCCGGAAAGGTGACCACAGCTGAAGATGGTTCGCCCTTACCTGGTGTAAATGTGTTAATTACTGGAACGATTACCGGTACTGTTACCGATATGTCTGGAAATTACAACATTGATGTACCGCGGGAGGCATCATTAACTTTCAGTTCTGTAGGATATTTGTCTCAGACAGAGCCAGTGGGGAACAGGTCCGTTATTAATATTGTGTTGGAGCCGGATATAAAACAGCTGGAAGAGATTGTAGTAATCGGATATGGTTCTGTGGTTAAAAGTGATCTGACCGGATCCATTGCTTCCATCACCAAGGAAGACATGGAAGCAACACCGATGATCTCCCTCGAACAGGGAATACAGGGACGCGCGCCGGGCGTTCAGGTAACCCAGTCCTCACATGCGCCGGGCGGAGCTTTAAGCGTAAGGGTCCGTGGAGCGAATTCCATAAACAGTCAGGCGGAACCGCTGTATGTGATCGATGGATTTCCCGTGTATTCCAATAATGATCTGATCCCGACAAGTGGACCGAATGACGGAGTTCTTCCACAAATGAATCTCCTGGCAGGATTAAACCCGGGAGATATCGAACGAATTGAAATATTGAAAGATGCTTCCGCGACTGCCATTTACGGGGCCCGGGGTGCTAACGGGGTGGTATTGATAACTAGTAAACGCGGAAAGGAAGGGGCTCCTTTAGTGGAATATTCAGGATATTATGGGGTTCAAAATATTGCCAATAAAATTGAAATGATGAATGCCTATGAATTCTCCACAATCAAAAATGAGCAACTGATAAATACGGGACAACAGCCTATATTTACTGGACAATATATTGGCGGGGGACAGGAATCTGCAACAGGGGCTCAATATCATGGTACCCCCGAGGAATATCTGCAGGGATATTACACTGACAGCCTGGGCAACCAGGTATCCTTACCGGACACCGATTGGCAGGATGAAATATTGCGGCAGGGAACCATCACCAATCACCAACTTTCGGTAAGCGGCGGAAATCTCGCCACAAAATATGCAGTATCCTTTAATTATTTTAATAATGCCGGAATCATCAAAGGTGGAGATTATACCAGATATTCATTGAGGACAAACCTGGATCTGGAGGCCACGAATTGGCTGGATTTCGGTGCAAGCATTCTTTACAGCTATAACATCTCCAACAGTTCCGGATCCGAAGGAGGTATGCAGTGGTTTAACGCCGGCAGTGTTTCCGCAGCTTTGAAATCCTGGCCTGTATATTCTCCTTATGATGAGGATGGTAATCTGAACGTCACCGGTACCGGAACATTACGTGGAAATCCTGTAGCTTATGTTACGGAAGCCAAGAATGAGGTTTTGAATGAAAGGTTGCTGGCAAACCTGTATACGAGATTCAAAATTGCCAAAGGCCTTGATTTGAAAATCAGTTTTGGCGGGGATCTGGGAAATGTCCGGAGAAACAGGTATTTCCCGACCAGTACATATCAGGGATATTTAACCAATGGATCTGCAAGTAGAAATTACAACTTCAAAAGATCAATATTGAATGAGAATATTCTTTCCTATAACACTACGCTGGGAGATATTCATGAAATTAATGCGGTCGGAGGATTTACTATTCAGCAGGAAATAGTTGATGGTAACAGTTCGAGTGCAGAAAATTTTCCAAGTGATGTATTTGAAGATAATAATATGGGCGCGGGCGCCAATCAAACGCTTTCCACCTATTCTGCAAAAACCAAATGGTCGCTTGCATCATGGCTGGGAAGAATCAACTATGTGCTGATGGACCGGTACCTCT
The DNA here is from genome assembly GCA_018224645.1 of Cyclobacteriaceae bacterium. GTDB lineage: Bacteria > Bacteroidota > Bacteroidia > Cytophagales > Cyclobacteriaceae > JAGTVG01. The sequence goes on along the minus strand of JAGTVG010000557.1, from coordinate 12,465 downwards.
TCAGTGTGACAGCCAGGGCTGATGGTTCTTCAAAATTCGGATCGGATAACAAATGGGCATTTTTCCCATCGTTTGCTGTTGCCTGGAGGATCACCGAAGAAAACTTTATGCAAAACCAGAACATATTCAGTAATCTGAAGTTACGAACCAGTTATGGAATGACCGGTAATTCCGAAATAGGCTTATACCGGTCGCTGGCTTTAATGGGTATCCAGAATTATACCTTTACAGAAGGATTTAAAAGTTCAGGTGTAGGCCCCTATCGTATGGCAAATCCGGATCTGAAATGGGAAACAACAGATCAGTTTGATATTGGGATAGAACTGGGATTCCTGAAGAACAGGTTGAGTTTCGAAATTGATGCATATATCAAGAAGACATCAGATCTGTTGCTTGCTGTCAACCTGCCGGGAACTGCCGGATATACGCCTCCGGTTTTTGATGTTCCGGAACATTTAAGAAATGTTGGAGAACTGGAAAATAAGGGAATGGAATTTTCAACAAACTTCGACATCCTTGTAGGAAAATTCACCTGGAATTTGAACGGAAATATTTCCTTTAACCGAAACGAGATCGTGAAGCTTACCGAAGGAGGCGCAATTACGCTGCAAAACGAGGGTATAAACAAACATGGTGGAGCGGTATTTATTGATGAAGGATTACCGCTTGGGGTATGGCGATATCCTGTTATCGATGGATTATTCCACAACCAGGATGAGGTTGATGCTTATGTAAATGAAAATGGTGATCCTATCCAGCCGGGTGCTGAACCCGGTGACGTTAGATATAAGGATGTCGACGGAGATGGCGATTATGACGGAGATGATCTCGATATCATAGGAGATCCGAATCCGGATTACATTTTCGGTATCACCAATTCATTTGGTTACAAAAACTTCGAACTCACAATCTTTATCAACGGTTCCCAGGGAAATGACCTTGTTGCACCGATGTTTGCCCATGCTCATGAATTAAGTACGATCAGCAATGGAAATCTTACTAAAGAGATGATGAACAGATGGACACCCGAAAATCAAAATACGGATATACCCAAAGCTGGGGCAAATTATGGCTGGGGAAACAACCAGGTCTTTGACGGAAGTTATGTCAGGATAAAAAACATACGTCTGGCCTATAACATACCGACCGGAAACATTACCTGGTTGCGCAGAGCTCAGGTGTATTTCAATATACAGAACCTGTATACATTCACGGATTATATTGGGTATGATCCCGAAGTTAATGCCGCCGGACAAACCGCATGGCAGTATGGGATTGATCTGAATGGTTTCCCGAATACAAGGACATTCCTTTTTGGAGCGACCCTTGGATTGTAAACCGGTGTGAAACGCTAATTAAAAAAAGACATGAAACGAATAAAAGAAATAGTAATCATTCTTCTTCTGATAATGAGCACCTCGTGCATGGATAAATTTTTGGAAGAAGAGGTATATTCCAATATTGCACCATCTAATTTTTATAAATCCCAGGAAGATGCACTTGCTGCAGTAACTGCTGTTTATAATAATTTTCAGATTTACGGAAACGAATGGTGGAATACAGGGTTGCCTTTTATGAATGTAACCGATGGTATGACAGATGTTATGTTTACTCATTGGTTTGCTTCCATGGAGAATCTGACTTTTACCTCGGGAGAATCTGATATTTTAAACCTGTGGAATTGGACCTATAATTCAATAAACAAGGAGAATCTGGCATTGGAAAAATTGACTGAAATTGAAATGAACGATGAATTGAGGAGCAGGCTAATTGCAGAAACCAAATTTTTAAGGGCATTGAGTTATTTTTATGCCGTTCAATTCTGGGGTGATGTTCCGGTGATTCTGAATTCCATTCAGGGCTTTGGTGATATTCAGGCGGTCAGCCGGAATCCTAAAGAAGAGGTATATGATCTGATTATCTCCGATCTGACTGATGCAATTTCTGTCTTGCCCTTATCCTATGATGCTGAAAATGCCGGCCGGGTAACAAAAGGGGCGGCAAAAGCACTCCTTGGGAAAGTGTATCTGACAAGAGGCTGGGGAGGCGGACCGGGAAATATCAACACTTCTGATCTGCAGGCTGCTTTAGCTGAATTCGAAGACCTCATGCAGGCACCTTTTGAATATGCATTGGCTGAAAATATCGAAGATGTTTTCGAATTTACCCAGGAAAACAGCCCGGATTTGGGTCATATATTTTCAATTCAATATTCTCAGAATTTAGGGGGTGAAGGAACCTGGCTGGCTCAGAATATGCAGGCAATGGAACTCGAAAACGCCTGGTGGGGATATTCGGCTCCGGAATCCTGGGTTCAGGGCCAGGATGGCTATGAAATATTCTGGGAGGATGGATGGAATCCTGTGCCTGTAGATAAAAGACTGGATCTGTTGTGGGAAGACTATACACAACTCTGGTGGTACTACTGGTGTAAAAAATGGGAATATGATAAATATCTGGGTTGGGCCGAACATCCTCAGAATTTTACCCTGATCCGATTTGAGGATATTCTGTTGTTACATTCAGAAACCCTGAATGAACTTAATGCGTCACCAAATGAACAGGTGGTTGCAAGTATAAACCTTATCAGGGAACGGGCAGGAGTAGCGACCTATATTTCCGCAGACTGGACCAAGGAAACATTAAGGGATGAGATCCAGGATGAACGGAACAGGGAACTGTGGGGTGAAGGACATACCTGGTTTGATTATGTGAGAAAGGGCATGTTCGTAGAAAGAATGCAGGCGGCCGGAATGGATATTGCATCTGAAAAATTCAATTTATTGCCAATCCCGAAACAGGAAATGGATAATAATCCAAATCTAACCCAGAACCCGGGATGGTAAGCAAATAGAAGTGACCCTGTCGATAGCAGGGTCATTTCTTTTACCAGAATCCTTTTATAAAACAGATTTTCCGGTCATAACAATTGGTAAAATACAGGGTTAGTGGTATGCCCATGTCAGGGATAAAAATTAGCCTAAAAACAAGATGAAGTTCTTCAAAAATTCGATGATTATCTTTTTGGCAATCTTTGCGGGAATTTTGTCTTTCATTTCTGCAAATACATTTCGCCATGAAATTCATTCTTACGATCATGGACTTGGTCTGGAGAATTCTCCATTGCCCATTTTTGAAATTATGGGGGTCAGTGACAAACCGGTGATCACGAAAGGTGATGCGGGTACAGATGGGAACAAATTTGGATTTGAAGGAGGACAGGCTATCAAATACAACGATGAGTATCATCTATTTACAACAGAAATGGTAGGCTATCCCCTTTGGACAAAGACAATACTGGGATACTGGAAAAGTAAAGATGGGAATGCCTGGGAAAGAGTTTCTACCGTTTTTGAATCATCCGGAGATTTTACCGGCAAGGATCCCCGTGCTTGTCTTTGGTCACCCATGCCGACCTATGATGCACAGAACGGTCAATGGGTTTTGACCTATGTGGCATATAATTCAAAACCAAATTCCCCTGAAGGATGGTACCGGAATTATAATGGAAAAATCTGGATGGCTGTTTCAGAAGCAAAGGGTTACGGGGGGCTTGGAGGTCCCTATAAAAATAAGGAAATTATACTTAAATCCGGTCCTGAATCAGACTCCTGGGAAGGATTGATGGGAACAGATTCATTCTATCCTTTTCACTCCCGCGATGGCTGGCTGGCATTTTATGGCAGTTCGCCGGAATCAGTTGGGTTGGCTGCAGCATCTGAGTTGACTGGTCCATGGACAAGAAAAACGAAGATTAACCCCATACGGGTACATATTGAAAATCCAATGGTCTACCGCCTTACTGACGGAAGATATGTAGCCCTGTTTGATGGTTGCGGAGAAAACAGAAAAATTGGATATATGGTTTCGGATGATGGTATATGCTGGTCTGAAGAGATCTTTTTTGAACTTGAGCATCATATTGAACCATGGTGGGGGCTGACAAGGACCCCACTTGGACTTATTCAGGAAAGTGAAGATCAGTTTACCGTTTTTTTCACAGCCTACAACAGGGATTTTTATGAGATCCCGAATGTCTGGCAAATAAATGATGATTCAGTCTTTGAAGGTTATTTTGCCAGCGTCGGTATGTTCCGACTGAGGTTGATCAGATGAAGCTTTCAGGTGCTTAAATAATCGTACAATGAAAAAGGAAAACAAGAAAAAAATATACAATTTGAAACTACTTCTCTTATCCTTTTTAGTGAATATTAATGTTGTTCTTTCTCAGGATCATCCTTACTCCGATATTAATTATTATATAGAAAACCCTTCTATGGTGGAGGAGAATCAGGAATTTCCACATGTTCCACTTTTTCCCTATATGGATCTGAATAGTGCAATAGCTGGAAATTATCAGGATTCGCCACATTTTTTGTCACTTAATGGGACCTGGAAATTCAAATGGTACAAAAATCCTTTAATTACACCTGCAGAATTTCATTCAAATGATTTTGATCCCCGGAACTGGAATGATATAAAAGTGCCGGGAACCTGGCAGATGCAGGGCTATGATTTCAATATTTACAGAAATGTACCGATGGAATTTGGGCCTTATGATCCGCCAAAAGTGCCTGATGATTTCAATCCGACCGGATTGTATCTTCGAAATTTTGAGATATCCTCTGCCTGGGAGGGTCGAAGGATTTTCCTTCATTTTGAAGGGGTAAAATCAGCCTGTTGGGTATGGATAAACGGACGGTACGTTGGATTTGACAAGGGAAGTATGACTTCCGGTGAATTTGACATTACCAATTATGTGAAGACAGGAAAAAATCAGATTGCCGTAAAAGTAGTGAGGTGGTGTGATGGGAGTTACCTGGAAGATCAGGATATGTGGAGATTTGCCGGGATATACAGGGGAGTATATATATATTCTGTCCCTGATGTACATATTGAGGATTTGTATATCACAACTGATCTGGATGAGCAGTATAAAAATGCTGAATTACAAGTGAAATTCAATATCCTTAATAATCTTACAGAGAATGTCGAAAAATTAAGTCTTACGGCTTATCTGTTCTTTGAAGGCCAGGAAATTAAAAAGTTAATCGGTAATGTACAGAATTTACCTGCGGGTGAAGAGACCTGGGTTTTATTATCAAAAAGTATTGAAAATCCTGATAAATGGTCGGCTGAAAAACCAAACCTTTATACCCTTATAGTTGAACTCCGGGACAGTAATAAGAAAGTAATACAAATTACTGAAGAAAAAGTTGGATTCAGGGAAATAGAAATTAAAAATAAGCAGCTTCTGATCAATGGTGTAGCTGTATTAATGAAAGGAGTGAACCGGCATGAACATGATCCACGTCTTGGACGAACAATGACCAGAGAATTGATTGAAAAGGATATGAAATTGATGAAACAATTGAACATTAATGCGATCCGGACCTCACATTATCCAAATGATCCACTGTTTTATGACCTGGCCGATCAGTATGGGTTTTATGTATGTGATGAAGTGAATGCTGAATGTCATTACGGGGAACATTACCTGGCGGGCCTGCCCGGATGGGAGAAAGCCTTTATGGACAGGACGGAAAGATTTGTGCACCGGGATAAAAATCACCCATCGGTGATCATGTGGAGTATGGGAAATGAATGCGGACTGGCGGAAGTGCATTTTAAAATGGCTGAATTTGTTAAAGAAACCGATCCTACGCGTCCGGTCTACCATCAGACCAATTATCCCAATGGAGATGCTCCATTTGCCGATATAATCGGCACGAGATATCCCAGTCCGGCTATGCTTGACGCCATTGCCGATACGGCATCCAGACCCGTCATATTGGGTGAATATGCACATGCAGTGGGAAATTCCATGGGTCATTTTAATGAATATTGGGAAAAGATCCATAAATATCCGGTTCTTCAGGGAGGATTTATCTGGGACTGGGTCAATCAGGGAATTTACGAAAAACTACGATCGACTCCGGATCAATCGGATAAAAATGGTGAAGCAATTATCATGGGCAGGCCGGAAATAATGACTGGTATCAACGGGAAAGCATTTGGTTTCAGCGGACTGGACGATTTTATAGAAATAACTCCATCAGAAAGTCTGAATATAACCACCGATCAGCTTACACTCGAAACGTACATCTTTCCAAGGGGATATAATGGATCCAATGCACTGATCTCCAAAGGCGAACATTCTTTTTCCCTGGACCAGATTTCAGTGGATTCGGTTTCCTTTGCTATCCATACTGCCGGAGGACCGTATCATTCCGAAATCAAATATGAAACAAAATCAGTTCTTCCTCAGGACTGGGATTTCAACTGGCATCATGTGGCAGGTATCTATGATGGTAAATACATAAAACTTTTTATGGATGGGAATCTTATTGGAGAGGAATCTGCCACAGGAAATATCAAACGCACCATTCATCCTGTTACAATAGGAAAAAACCATGAACGTGATGCTGAAAATCAACCCGGCTTTATTTCCAATGCAGTTTTTGATGAAGTTCGGATCTATAATACAGCAATTCAACCGGAGCATCTCGGATATTTTGAAAGGAATAATACGTCCCGGGAAGGTCTTATTCTCTGGTTAACTTTGGATTCCATTGAGGAAAAAGGGGAGTATTTATGTTATGGAGCAACGCCTTCCCATTCAGCAACAATGGATGGTATTGTATTTTCCAACCGGACATTGCAGCCTGAATCCTACCAGGTAAAATACAGCCACGCGCCTGTACTGTTCGTGGCCCAGGATATTGCGAAAGGTGATATTCTGATAAAAAATAAATTTCATTTTACCAGTCTTAAAGAATTTGTCATCAATTGGAAATTGCTCGAAGATACTACGCTTATTAATGGTGGAATAATTAAAGAAGATCTGTCTCCTCAAAAGGAAAAGGTTGTAAAGATTCCATTAGATTCAGTAGATATGGTTTCAGGCGCTCAGTACAGGTTAATATTATCACTGCATCTTGACGAAGATACCTGGTGGGCGGATAAAGGTTATGAGATATGTTTCAAGGAGTTTGTACTGCAAAACAAAAAATCCCCAAAGACAGAGGAACTATCAGGAGAGCCCATAAGCCTACAGGAACACAACAATTCTCTGTTTGTTGATGGACGAACCTTTAAATATGAAATCGATCTTACTAATGGCAAAATAAACAGTATAGTTTCTCATAGTACTGAACAAATGATCCGAGGGCCTGAATTTAATGTATTCAGGCCCTGGATCGTTAACGAAATTTCACACTGGACAAGAGCAGAATTCGATGAATGGTATGAATGGGGGCTGGATTCTCTGGTGCATAAGGTTCAAAATTATGAAATCATTCAGATCTCACCTTGTCAGTATGATGTAAAGCTGGAGGTAATCTCCTCATCTTTTGTTGATAAGACCATACAGTTTCAAAATCATTTTAAATATTCTTTTTATGGTTCCGGTGACATAATACTGGAACATACAGTTATACCTAATACAGAATTTCCGGCAAGGAGACCAAGGGATGATATACACTGGTTACAGAAAATGGGCCTAAGGTTTAACCTGGATAATTCTTTCGACCGGATCATCTGGTATGGAAAAGGTCCTGGAGAAACCTATCCCGACCGGAAAGATGGCTTCAAAACCGGGATCTACAGTGAATTTTTTGAAAACATTCACATGCCCTACATCATTCCGGAAGATTTCGGGAATAAAACGGATGTTAAATGGCTGTATGTCGGTGATAAAAGTGGAAAAGGATTTGCAATTTTTTCGATAAACCTGGTCAATGTTAGTATTGATCCATACAGCAATCTGGGTAATGTTTGGTATCCTTTCCAGTTAAAACGTAAATCAAGCGTGACTTTGAATGTGGATTTTAAGGTAAGCGGAGTGGGAGGCACGCCAATTACAGTTCGGCAGCCGTACCGGACTTACCCTTTAATGTATAGCTACAGATTGAAGCTAAAACCTGTTGATTTAATCGTGGATAATCTTGTAGAAATGGGTCGGGAAACTTTTTAAGAAAATTATTAATAAATCAGATAGAAAGGTCATGAATAAATGCAGATTATTTCTTTCAGTCTTAACGATTTTTTTAGCGATTCAAATGCTTAATGCCCAGGTGAAAGATCATTTTTTGGAAGTTGATCAGGTTCTATGGGTAGTTGAGGATCTCGAAAAAACTATCCAGGGATGGCGGGAACTTGGATTTGACCAGATACTTAATCTGGGTAATGTAAGTGCTGAATTTCCATCGGAAAACGGAACATTTATATTCCAGTCGGCTAAAGCGAATCTTGGCGGGGCAAATATCACCTGGATTCAATCGGGGAAAGGTAAAAACATACTGACAAATTTTCATAAGGATTACGGTGATGGAGCCATGAGCCTTGTCCATGAGCTTCCTGGAAATGAAGAATTAGCTGATGAAATAGAAAGACTATCCAGCAAAGGTGTTTCTGTGATTGAAAAATTTACCATCCATACAGATAAAGGGCCTCTCATATATGTATTAATGGATACAAATGAAAAAGGAAAATATTTTCTGGGGTATACCTATGGGAATACGGATGACGAATTAATGAAAAACCTGTCTGATGGTAACCTCCACAACATGAAGATCAATCAGTATGCTTTTGCCATTCGTCAGCCTGAACCTGTTTCCGGCTTCTGGGCCAGCCTGGGATTTCCTGAATTCCAGATCAGTCATCCGGAATTGGATAATATGCATTACTACGGACAACCGACCGATCATAAGCTGATCCAGGGATGGCAGCGGCATGGAACAGTAGCTTATGAATGGTGTATTCCAGTAAAACCACCAATCGTATATGAGGATCATATTAATACCCATGGAGAAGGGATCCATCATTTGGCTTTTAGCGTGGATGATATGGATATAGTAATTGATGATTACAAAATAAAAGGATATGTAAATTCCATGGGCGGAACCTGGGGGAAGAAAGGTCAACCCGGCTCCGGAAGATATGAATATATTGATCTTGAAAAAACCGGAGGTGTTACGATGGAATTGTTATGGAACTATAAATGAATATTTTTATGAAACAGTATATTTTTTTAATGAGGATATTGCTTCCTCTTTTAATTCTTAGTGTTGTATTCCTCAAATGCACGGAAAATAGCTTATCCGATACTTCATTCAGTGAGATCATCATTTATCCGGATTCCATCCTGAACGATGTTTCTAATCATCCGGTCGGCATCAATCTGGATTATTTTATGGATGATGATAACTATCTCAACCCGGAAAGAAGTACGGCAGATGCGTTGGGAGCCATGGGTGTCAGATATCTCAGGTATCCCGGTGGTAATAAGTCTGATTTTTATTTCTTTTCAAAACCTCCCTGGGAAAAAGCCATTCCAACCCTGGCAAGAACGGGGAAGGGAGCAGTTGGTGGCAGGCATCGGCAACTCAGGAACTATTCTGAATTTGCCGTGGATGTCCTTGATTTTGACGAATTCATTGCCATGTGCCGAAAGATTGATGCGGTCCCGGTTGTAACGGTTGCTGCAGATGAATACCTGCGGGATTACCCTGAAGGAACCACGTGGTCTACCCGAGAAGAACTGATTGAGCATGCTGTAGAATGGGTACGCTATTCAAATGTTAAAAAAGGATATGATGTAAAGTACTGGATGATTGGCAACGAAAGCTGGCATAAATCGAATCCCAATTCAACCGCTGAGATTTATGCAAGGGATGTAGTTGATTTTTCAAAGGCCATGAAGGCTGTAGATTCGAATATATATGTCATACCTAACGGTAATTCTGTTGAATTCCTGGATACGGTACTTACCATTGCCGGTGCTTTTATCGATCATATCTGCATCAGTAATTATCCGATCTGGCAATACAAAGTTGGTTATGCTACCTACAGGGACACCCTTCAGGACCTGATGCATCCCGTACAACGAGCTATTAAGGCAATGAAAAAGAATAATATGCCGGAAAAAATGAAGGTGATCATAGCCGAGTATGGTCCCTTTGACTGGGCAGCTACCCAGGAAGGTGACCATGATCAAAGTATGGCCTGGCAGATGAACAATGATATGGGCCATGCCATGTGTAATTTTGAAATGACCGGTAAACAATTAGAGGAGCCGGAAGTTAAGTTTTCCTGTTTCTGGAATACCCGGTGGATTAACAATGACTCTATTGATAACAGTGTTTATGATGCCCTGGACAGGGAAGGAAATTTCAATGCCAATGGATATAGTTTATTGATATGGGGTAATTATCTCGGTGATAAAATGATAAAAACGGAAGGCACTACCCATCTCCGGTCATTCGCAGCCACCCTTTCCGGACAGGATAAGATCCGTATCTTTCTGCTTAATGTAAGTGAGAATAACGGACATGTTAAACTGTCAATTCCCGGATATACCATTCAATCTGTCATTAAAATTGGTGAATTGACCGGTAATAGTCCGGAGGATACGGATCCTGTCTGGAAAAAGTATGATGAGCAGGTTTTGAAAAATTTTGAGAACCTGGTACTTCCGGGTACATCGATAACTGTTGCGGAGGTACAGCTTTCACCGGATTCCTGATTCGCAAATAGGTAATAGAAAAATATTTTTACTATGACTAATAAAGGACTTTCTTTTCTACTTTTCATTTTAGTCCTGATCAGTGGATGTAGCAAAGATAAGATCAGTCAGATGATCTTGTTTGATCCTGATCAGGCCATCCCGGAGCAGTTGGTAGCCTTTGGTAATGACCCTTTGAATTTTGAGGACGGATTTGTAAAAGTGAAGTTTACTTCTGGTGAACCTGTCTCCACCATAGCTTTCAAACCTTTACATGGTGTGTGGGATGCTTCCGGATTCCGGTTTGTCAGGTGCGAAATTTATAATGATGGTCCCTTGCCTCAAATGGCAGAACTGGGTTTCGGTAATTACGATCTCACGCTGGGGGCAACCCTCATTCCTTCCGGAGGTAAAAAAGTTTTAAGAGCCATTATTTACAGAACGGACCATCCGGTATGTATTGATGAAGCCTTTCCGGTCATGCATGGAAAACCGGATGGAACCCTGAGGGGATGGATGGCTTCAACCTGCGATTCAATTGAATATATAAAATTGATTTTCCCGGAATTAAAAGAAGGTAATGCGGTTAGAATTGGAAAGATCTGGCTGGAAGAACCTTATGAGCTTCTTTCTGCCGAAGAATTGAAACGGAAATACTACCCCTTCGTGGATGAATTCGGCCAGTACATTCATGCCAGTTGGCCGGGTAAGATCAAGAATATTAAAGAACTTGATGAAAAGGAACGCGAGGAAAATAAACTTCTTGAAAGGTCCCCGGGTAATCCGGAATGGAACGAATACGGGGGTTGGAACAATGGCCCACAACTTGAAGCGACAGGACGATTCAGGGTAGAAAAATACGATGGGAATTGGTGGTTGGTCGATCCTTTGGGAAAACTTTTCTGGTCAAACGGGCTGGATTGCGTCGAATTTGGAACCCAAACCCAAACCCGTATTACCGGTTGGGAGCATTTTTTCAGATATCTTCCTGAAAACGGTACTCCGGAGGCATCAAACTTCGGAAAAAGGGTATTTGATGATGATGATAGTTTGAAAACGCTTTCTTTTCACAGATTGAATTTATACAGGAAATATGGAGCATCGTGGAGAGATTCAGCTAACAGCAAAATTCATAGAAGAATGCGAAGCTGGGGAATTAATACCATTGGCAACTGGTCTGATGCTGGTATATATCTGATCAGGAAAACCCCTTATGTACTGACAGCTTATTCACCAAAATTTGGGATTATCGCCGATCCATATACTGCCGGATTCCAGGATGAGATTGAAAATACGTTACGGTCAAAAACTGATGAGTTGTGTGATCCATGGTGTGTTGGGGTTTTTATCGATAACGAACTGAAATGGGGGGTTAAATGGTCCTCAAAGATACCGGAACAGATCCTGACAGCATCCGAAGATCAGCCAGCGAAGATAGCTTTTGTGAAGCGAATGAAGAATAAATATGTTACCATTGGTGCTTTGAATAGTTCCTGGAAAACATCCTTTGAAAACTGGAAAGAACTACAGGAAAACAAACAACTCATATCTGGCGCAACCAAAGATATGGAGGAATTCATGAAGGAATTTACCGCTTCTTATTATTCCAAATGCAGGGATGCAGTTAAAAAGGCAGATCCAGAGATGTTATATCTGGGATGCCGGATGGATTTTCATTTGTATCCGGAGGATACTTCCCTGAACTATATAATCCGTATTGCTTCGGAATATTGTGATGTGGTGAGCTTCAACCGGTACAGATATACGTGTTCAGAACTGGTGCCCCCGGATCATGGAGATTATCCCATCATTATTGGTGAATTTCACTTTGGTTCTCTTGAAACCGGTCTTCTGCAGCCGGGTCTGCGATATGCCGCTGATCAAGTGGAAAGAGCTGAGTTTTATGATCATTATGTCAGGAGTGCTCTTCAGAATCCTTTTATTGTCGGCACCCATTGGTT
>JAGTVG010000556.1 GCA_018224645.1 Cyclobacteriaceae bacterium | reverse complement strand
TCGGACAGGTTTATTCTACGGCCTGATAAAATGATCCCGGACTGCCTGTTCCTGATATTTTCCCTTATGAAATTCCTGTGTGGAATACACTCCCCGTCAATACAGATCAGGTCTCCGGAGGCCGCCTGCCTGACGGCTTGGTTCATGATGATGTTTTTTCTCCACCCTTTATCCTCATGCCAGATATGGCTGATCTTCATGTCCGAAAGCTGAATGAGCTTTTTAATCCCTGCGACCACCTCCTTTCCGGAACCGTCATCCGCAATGATGAGTTCAAAATCCTTTTCTGTCTGCCGTTCAAAACCCGCCAGAACAAGTTCAAGGTACCGGATTTTATTATAAAAGGCGATGATGATACTAGCTTTCATGATCGGCGAAAATAATTTCCCTGTAAACCTCCAGTGTTCGGGCAGCTGTTTTTTCCTTGGTGAAATTTTCCATCACCATTTCCCTTGCATTTCGGATAAGCCTTTTCCTTAGTCCCGTATCCCCTGTAAGCCTGATGATGTTTTCACCCAGGTCCTGATAATCACTGACAGGGGATAGAAGTCCGGTTTCTTCATGGATCACCATTTCCGGAATACCGCCGGCCCTGGTCGCCACCACCGGAACACCGCAGGCAAATGCATCCAGAATGCTTGTCCCGAGCCCTTCTGTTTTAGACGACATTAAAAAAATATCCAGATCGGGCAAGACGCTTTCGAGATTATTCAGGAAACCTGTTATGATCACATGGTCCTCCAGGTGCTCCTGTTGGATGATTTTCAGTATGGTTTCCTTCATTTCTCCGGTACCGATCACAAAAAACTTTGCGTTGATGCCTTTGCCGGTAAGATAACCTGCCACTTTCAGAAAGGTAGGATAGTCTTTATGATCTGACAACGCGGAAGTGTTCCCGACAAGTAAAATGCTTTCATCCAGATGATACCGTTCCCGCAGATAGTTCCCGGATTCCCTGTTCTTGAATCTGGAAGTATCGATTCCCGAATGGATGGTCTGGATCTTCGATCTGTCTGCAATTTTACCTTTAAGGATCTCCCGGATGGCACCGGATACGGTAATGATCCTTTTGATCCGCCGGTGATTATATTTCCAGGTGGTGAACCAGTTGTTCCGGATGGGATTATCAACCCTTCTTGACAGAACGAATTGCGCCTTATTCCCGAAAAGGGTGGATAACATGCCGAGGGTATGCCCATAACTTGTATGCATGTGCAGGATGTCGATCCGGTTTTTCAGGCAGATCCTGGATATCTGCAAGGCAGTGAAAATATCGAAGGGAGGACTGAAATTCAAGGCAAAATGGTCCCAGGCTCTTTCCCTGCAGTAATTTTCGAAACTGGATCTTTTACGGCAGGCGATAAAATTTTCAACGCCAATCTTTTTTAACTCGTCGATCAGATAGGCAATCTGCTGTTCCCCACCCCGCCATGATTTTTCTGAACTCAGATGCAGGACCCGGATGGGCTTTTCATTTTTTTCGATCAGATCTCCGGACACAGGTCCTGACAGGTCTGGTAAGGGAATGTGGATACGGTTCATTTTACGGTGATTTTGGATCACCTCCTCATATACTTTGAGATACTGTGGAATACTTTCCTCCCATTTAAACTTCCAGGAGTGTTTTTTGTTTTTTTCAGATAATTGCACCCTGTTAATCCTGAAGTATTCCATCTGATCCTTAAATATCCTTTTCATGTCCTCAGGATCAAATGAGTCCCAGTAAAAGGCATGATCACCTCCTACTTCCGGAAGGCTGGACTGCCTGGAACAGAAAACCGGCTTACCAAACCGCATTGCTTCAATCACCGGTAATCCAAAACCTTCGATCAGGGAAGGGAATAAAAATGCTTCGCAATGTTTGAAAAGATATACCTTCTCCGTTTCGCTGATTATCCCCGGCATCAGAATCCTATCGGGCAGTTTCTTCCGGAAAATTTTCCGTTGGAGGAACCGCGCATAATCGCTGTTTTTGTCGCCGGCAATGACAAGGTTATATCCCGGTAAATGTTCCATAAAATCAACAAGTACATGGAAATTTTTCTTTTTCAGTACCATTCCAAGGGTAAAAAGAAATTGACCATCCGGGAGGAAGGCCGGTTTGTTCACGTTTGACCCGGTATCAATATCAACCCCGTTATAAATCACCTTCCAGGGTTTGCAGCCAAGATCAAGATGATCATTGGCTAATTTTGCCGTATAATTCGAAATGAAAGTTATGTAGGATGACCTGTTTACTTTTTCCTGGAGACTTCCAAGGCTTCGTCTCACTTTGAACCCCTGTTTTTCTTCAAGGAAATTCAGGTCGTGTATGGTCAGAATACTGGGCGTATTCTTATGGGAAGGGTAATAGGGGGAATCCTGATGGATTGAATGCCAGAGGTCATATTTTTTAAACATTTCCGGGAAATACCGTCCTTTAAGGGAAATGTTTACATAATTCCATTCCGTTCCGAACATATCCACATAATCAGAGGGTATAAGAAAGTTCCAGAAAAATGGATTGTACTGCCTGCCGGAGATATGTCTTCCGAAATAGAGTGAAAATTGTCCTAACCCGGAGTAAAGGGTTTTTAATTTGCTTAGATCAATTAATGTATGGATAGACATTTTAAAATATCATTGTTGCCAAATTCCGGCCAGGAAGAACATTAAAGAGACAAAATATAGATCTGCCCGTAATTTAAATCAGGATTTGGATATTTTTGCCTATTATTATCCTTATCCCGATGATAAGACCTGTAAAGTTAATTTTATCATAAATATGCCTAAAACTTTCGATAATGAGGATTAAAATCATCCTTATCCTGTTGCTGGCAGCAGGATCATTTCATGTGAAGGCACAGTTTGATTCCCTGGAATATCACATAAAACTTTCCGGAACATACGGGACGGAAGGA
>JAGTVG010000555.1 GCA_018224645.1 Cyclobacteriaceae bacterium | reverse complement strand
TCTTTTCGTAGTTTTACATAGAATGAGCTTTGTATATCCACAGTTTTTATTCGGTCTGCTGGCACTGGGCATCCCCATCATCATCCACCTGTTTAATTTCCGCCGGGCAAAAAAGATCTATTTTTCTAACAATGTCTTTCTGCAGCAGGTAAAAAAGGCGAGCAGCACAAGGCTCAAAATCAAACATTTACTGATCCTGCTTTCCAGGTTGCTTTTTATCCTATTCCTGGTACTGACCTTCGCACAGCCTTTTCTTCCGGCAGATGAGGGCAGCATAAATAACAACAGCGTTATCATCTATCTTGATAATTCCTACAGCATGTCCAATTATGTGGATGAAAATCTGACTGGTTTTGAGGCGGCAATCTCATATATACAGTCCATCATGGAAATGTACCCGGAGAATACGGATATACAGTTTATCACCAACGATTTTGCGCCTTATTCCAATGTGCCGAAATCAAAAAACGAAATCCGTGAATTGATCACCGAAATTTCCCTGAGCGGCATATCGAGATCGGCCGAAGATATCATGGACAGGATCGGACAATCCCCGGTCTCTTCCGGCGGGATTGATATTTACTGGATCTCGGATTTTCAGCGGTCCACCGCCGGATCAATGGAACCCTTGGGCAATGATACCACCCGGAATCTGTTCCTGGTTCCCCTTTTTTTTAACAGTACATCCAACGTATACGTGGATTCGTTGTTTCTGACAAATCCATTTTTAATAGCAGGGGAAAAAAATGAACTCAGGCTGATCCTTCGGAATGATGGGAATCAGGAAATCAATGATCTGCTTGTCCGGTTTTATGTCAATAATGTACAAACGGCCAATGGTTCTGTGGATATTGAACCGTTCGGCAATGGTTCCATCTCCTTTGATATCGGATTTCAGCTGGAACAGCATAACAGGGGACGGGTTAATTTCGAAGATTTTCCCGTTACCTTCGACAATGACTTTTATTTTACCCTGAACCTTGCCGACCGTATCGATGTCATTGAACTGAAGGAAGAGGATGGGCCCACTTCCATCGAGCGGGTCTTTGGTAATGAAACGCTTTTTAATTTCAGGTCCTACCAGGTAGGCAATACCGATTACAGCGATCTTCAGAATGCGAATCTGATCATTTTAAATGGTATCCGTGAACTGGAACCCTCCATCAGTGAGGTGCTTGCCCAGTTCCTGCAGACTAGGGGGGATATTCTCCTCATACCCGATGAAAATATGGATATCGGTTCTTATCAGGCATTTGGAGGATCCATCAACAATATTCCTGATTCGGTTCGCTCCAGGACCGGCCTCAGCCCCGCTGACCTGGATAATCCATTTTTCGCCGATATTTTTGAAAGCCGGTCGGAACGATTTGGTATGCCTTCTGCCGTCCCGGTTATCAGGCTTGTCTCGAGCAGCATGGATCTTCTTGAATTCGATGATGGTTCAAAATATCTATCCTACAATGAAGGCATTAACCGTCTTTACCAGATGGCATCTCCCCTGGGTCCGGATTTTACTGACTTTTCAAGTCATGCACTTTTTGTGCCCATCATGTACCGGATGGCCATGCTCAGCAAGAAGGAATTTAAAAATCTTTATTACAGCCTGCGTGAACCCATAGTTTCCATGAAAATAGATTCCCTTAATCCCGATGAGCTGATCCGGTTAAAAAAAGAAAATACCGAGATCATCCCCGGCCAGCGGATTTCCGGCAATGAGGTTTTCCTGGAATTACCCAAACATGAACTTAATCCAGGGATTTACGAATTATCACATGGCATGGAAAATTATGGATACATCGCATTTAACCAGGAAGAAAAAGAATCGCAGCTGGCACAGTATTCCCCGGAAGAATTAAGGACCCTGTCCGATGAAAATTCTTCCATTACACTTTTTAATACCGCGGGAATTAATAATTTTGATAACGAGATCCAGGCCAGGTATATGGGATTGAATTTATGGAGATATACGCTGATTTTGGCCCTCATTTTTTTACTGGCGGAAATATTGATTATCAGATTTTTATAGCATGAAAATTTTAATTAAAGACGCCCTTGTCCTGCATCCGGGCTCTCCTCATCATCAGAAAAAGAAAGACATACTGATCAATAATGGAAAAATTATTGAGATCGGACAGCAAATCCGGGAGGAAGGCACCCTGATAACGGGGAAAAAATTAATGGTTTCCGTTGGCTGGTTTGATATGCGGGCCAATTTTAACGACCCCGGGAATGAACACAAGGAAGATATCATCAGTGGTGGTGAAGCTGCGGCTGCCGGCGGTTTTACCGGCGTGGCCATCCTGCCCAATACGCGCCCCGCTCTTCAATCGAAAAATGATATAAGTTATGTGATATCAAAATCAGAAAACGGTGTTCCTGCCATTTATCCTTACGGGTCCATCACCAGGGATAATAAAGGGGAGGAAATCACGGAAATGATCGATCAGCATACAGCCGGCGCGATCGCTTTCACCGATGGAGAGCATACACTGTGGAATACGGATATCATGATGAAAGCCCTTTTATATGTAAAAAAATTCAACGGGCTCATCATCAATAAACCGGAAGATAAATGGCTGAATTTTTTAGGCAATATGCATGAGGGTTCGGTCAGCACCATGCTGGGATTGAAGGGAATGCCATCCATTGCCGAAGATATCGCCATTGAAAGGGACCTGAGAATCCTTGGTTATACAGGAGGCAGGCTGCATTTTTCCAATATTTCCACCGCCAATGCGGTGAAACTCATCAGGAATGCCAAAAAATCCGGCTTGGATGTCACCTGTGATGTTGCAGCTCACCAGATGGCTTTTGACGATCAGGTGCTCCTTGATTTTGATACCAGCTTTAAGGTTAATCCTCCCTTCAGGGATACATCGGATAACAAAGCATTGATCAGGGGATTGGAAGATGGCACCATCGATGTAATGGTTTCAAGCCATACGCCTCATGATACAGAGTGTAAAAAACTTGAATTTGACCTGGCGGATTTTGGCATCATCGGGCTTCAAACTTTTTATCCGATCATGGTGGACCTTTTTGGGGAAGATGGCTGGAAAATTTTCCTCGATAAAATCACCGTTAATCCGAGGAAACGGCTGAATCTGAAAATACATGAAATCCGGGAGGGTGCGGAAGCCAATCTCACGGTATTTGATCCGACTGTTTCCTGGACTTTCAGTGCTGTAACAAACAAATCCAAATCGGTAAATTCTCCCTTCTGGAATAAAAAAATGCAGGGCAAGGTGATTGCTGTCATCAATAAAAACAAATCCTATATTGCCAGATAATCCGGTTAAATTCAGAAAGTGGAACCCGATCTTTTCCGTTCCGCTCAGGTATGGGTTCCTGGCAGGGATCATCTCCATGCTGCTGTTCCTTATCCTCCATTATTCCGGTAAAAATCCTTTTCTCATCCCGCCACTTTTTGATTTCAGGATCATCCTTTATCCCATTGTCCTCGTGTTTGCCATCAGGGATTTTAAGGAAAATAAAAATGGGGGAATATTACACTTCTGGCAGGGAATCAGCGTGGGTGTCCAGACTGTATTGACTGGCGCCTTGTTGATGGCCATTTTTATCCTGTTTTTTGGAGGCCTCATTGAAACTGCCATGGTGCCTGATTACATCCTTGAGATGACGGAGCAAATCAAATCCATGAATGAAGATGTTATGAATTCAGTGGGCAGTGATGCCATCAGCAGGTCTCTTGAACTTTTACCAACAACAGATATTTACGATCTTGCACTTGATTATTTTATAAAAAGTTTGCCTTACGGGGTATTTTTAACTATAATCATTTCGCTAATTCTCAGGAATAAAAACTTAAACTTATGGAAAACAAACTAACCGTAAAACAAGTCGGCATCAAATATGGAATTTATTTGGCACTTGTTTCCATTATTTACACCCTTATATTGCAGATCTTAGGACTTGCCGCCAAACAGGCTTTAGGATATGTAGGCATTATTTTTGTCATTATAGCCCTGATCCTTGCGCACAGGGATTTTAAACGCGATAATGAATACATGAGCTTTGGACAGGGCCTTGGCATCTCGATGATCATCGTTACCATCAGCTCGGTACTGGGATCGATTTTCAGTTATATCTACATCAAATTTGTCGATAGTTCCATGCTTGATGTGATACGGGAGCAGTCGATGATCCAGATGGAAGAACGCGGCATGTCAGACGCACAGATTGAACAGGCCATGGAGATGCAGACCCGGTTCACCACACCGGAAATGATACTGGTTTTTGGCATACTCGCGGGAATATTTTTCGGCTTTATTGTCAGTCTGATTGTGACTGCCTTTACCAAAAAGTCTCCTCCTGCCATGGAATGATCCCCTGACAACAGTTATATGGGCCCGGTTGCACATCCTGCACCGGGCTTTTTTCCGGGGAGTAATCATGCCATGATTCCAAGTCATGGCATGATTACTCCCCGGAAGTCACTGCATCGGTTTCCGGCATCTCTGAATAATCGGGATGAATTTTTACATATAACCCCATATTTATATTTAATTTGTGAAAAAACTTGAATATTGGAAAAACCGGAATTATCCCTTGTCATTCCTGTTTACAACGAAGAAGAATCGCTGGATAAATTATGCCAGTGGATCGACCGGGTGATGGAGGAAAATAAAATTTCGCATGAAGTGATCCTGGTCGATGACGGAAGCCGTGACAGGTCCTGGTCAGTCATATCCCAATTGACCTGTAACCAACCGCATTATAAAGGTATTCGTTTCAGCAGGAATTATGGGAAATCCGCCGCACTGGATACCGGGTTCAGGCTATCCTCCGGAAAGGTGGTGGTTACCCTCGACGCCGACATGCAGGACAGTCCGGATGAGATCCCGTTATTGCTGGATATGTTGAAAAACGGGGACTATGACCTGGTTTCAGGGTGGAAAAAAACCCGGCATGACCCCATCAGCAAAACCATCCCTTCCAGATTCTTCAATTTCATTACCCGGAAAATTTCAGGCATCAGATTACACGATTTTAATTGTGGTTTGAAAGCATACAGGTCCGAAGTAGTCAAAAACATCCGGGTGTATGGAGAAATGCACCGGTACATTCCTGTCATTGCCAAATGGCAGGGTTTTGACAGGATCGGTGAAAAGTCCGTTACCCATTACCCGCGGAAATACGGGAAAACAAAATTCGGCCTGGAGAGATTCATCAATGGATTCCTGGATCTCATCTCGATTACCTTTGTGATGCGTTTCATCAAAAAACCCATGCATTTTTTCGGCTCCCTCGGTACGCTTTCATTCCTGGTCGGCTTAGCGATCACCATCTATATCATCTCACATAAGATTTACCAGATCAGAAATCATATACAGCCCATCAGGGATATTACCGATCAGCCATTGTTTTACCTGGCCCTGGTGGCGGTGATCATTGGCGTGCAGATGTTCCTGACAGGTTTCCTTGCCGAGATTCTGACCCTGAATTCAGATAAGACATCCCAGTATATTATCCTTGAAAGGAAAGGATTCAGCGACTGACCCGTGATACGTAAGTTTTCAATTATCATCCCAGTGTATAACCGGCCCGATGAGATCGATGAACTGCTGGACAGCCTCACCCGGCAAACCTATCAGAATTTTGAGGTAATCGTTGTTGAAGATGGATCCACGATCCCATGTAAGGAGGTAATTGAAAAATATCTCCAAAGGCTTGATCTGGCCTATTTTGAAAAAAAAAATGAAGGCCAGGGATTTGCCAGGAACTATGGGTATGAACGGGCTGAAGGGGATTATTTCATAGTTTTTGATTCCGACTGCCTTATCCCCCCGGATTACCTGGAAGAGGTGAACAGGTCCCTCAACCTCAACTATCTCGATGCCTATGGCGGTCCGGACCGGGCTCATCCATCCTTCACCCCGGTACAGAAAGCCATAAGCCATTCTATGACCTCCTTCCTGACGACCGGAGGCACAAGGGGAAACAAAAAAGGAATTGGCCCCTTCCATCCGAGAAGCTTCAACATGGGCATATCGCCGGAAGTTTTTAAAAAGACTGGGGGTTATATTATGCCTTTTAAAGGTGAGGATATTGAATTCAGCATCCGCATCAATAAAACCGGCTTTAAGACCGGACTTATCCCCGGGGCATATGTATATCATAAAAGAAGAACAAGCTGGCTGAAGTTCTATAAACAACTGCATTTTTTCGGGACTGCCCGGATTAACATTGCCCGCTATTATCCTGACCAGCTCAAACCCGTTCATTTCTTTCCCATGTTATTTACCCTGGGGCTTCTGTTACTCGTCCTTACATACCCTTTCTCCAGGTTTATTTTTTATGTCCTTCTTTCTCTCTACCTGTTGTTTTCCCTCCTTTTGTTCGGGGAAGCCTACTTGCAGCAGAAAAGATTAAAAATTGCCGTGATGAGTGTCTGGGCGGGATTTATTCAACTTACAGCCTACGGAACTGGATTCATGCAGGAGGGAATTAAACGGATCCTGAAAGGTTAGTGATGACATCCCTTGATTCCCGGAAAAAGGAATATAAAAATTTCTTATATGGTAAAACTATTTTGACATCCATTACATCTAAATAACAGAAGCTTCGAGGAATTATGTCAGAAACCTTAAGAGACATTGCCATCAATCACAGTGAAAGTTTAGTGGAAAAATCCCAGAAGGGTGATAACCATGCGTTTGGCAAACTTGTTGGTTTGTGGTTCAAGAGGATCTATAATTTTACATTCAAGTATTTCGGAAACCATGATATGGCCATGGAAGTCACACAGAGAACTTTTATTTCGGTATATGATCATTTAGGGAATCTGAAAAATACCGGAAGTTTTAAATACTGGATCTATAAAATAGCCATCAATCAATGTCATGAAGAAGACCGGAGACAGAAACGCAGAAACTGGTTCTCGATTTTTCAGAATGACGATGCAAGAAAGGTTGAGGAGATTCATATGGATCCCGAAAAGGAATATCATCAGAAGGAAATGGAAGAAGTCATGAACAGCCTGTTGAAATTAATTCCGGAAGAACAGAAGGTGGTGATCATCATGAAAGAATACGAAGGCATGAAATTCCGGGAAATCGCGGAAACATTGGGAATATCGGAAAATACAGCAAAGTCAAGATTGTATTATGGGCTGAACAACCTTAAAAAAATGATCAGTAAGAGCGGTATGAATTTAGAAAAATTTTAATACGATGGAAAGAGAAAACCTGAAAAACGACCTGATCGCATATCTCTACGGTGAAATGTCAACCGAAGAAAGGCTCCTTTTTGAAAGAGAGATGGAATCGGATCCTGAACTTGCAAAGGAGTTCCTGGAACTGAAACAGGTCAGGAAAGGATTATCACACATGGAGGACAAGGAAGTCATGGAACCATTTTTTCTGTGGGGCAGGAATGGAGTGAACGGTTGGGCAGGTTCCTTTAAACGGAGATCCCTTGTCCTGTTCAAACCTTTTATTGCAGTGGCAGCCAGCCTCGTGATTCTCCTGCTGGTGGGATACGTCACACAGTTTTCGATCACCTACCAGGACAATCAATTGTTGATCGGTTTTAACAGAATTGAAACAATATCCCCTGCCAGCCAGCTGACAGAAGAGCAGGTCATAAACCTGGTAAGGAATGCGATAGAACAGAATAACGAGCGCTTGCTGACCCTCATCAAAAATACGGAAGATAAAATGGATACCCGGTTTGCCAGCCTTGAAACAATTCAGGAAAAGCAGCCTGAGTATCCTCAGACAGCCAATACGGTCACAGATAAGGACCTGCAGGATTTTTATCAACAGATGCAGCAGACAAATGCCGTAATAATGGAGAATTATCTTAGGAATGCGACCGTTCAGCAGCAGGAATATTTTCAGACGGTGGTGAACCAGTTTACCGGATATCTTCAGGATCAGCGGCAGGAAGACCTGCGTCTGATCCGGAGAAGTCTGGTCAACCTGAAGGAAAACCAGGATCAGCAACAACAGGAAACTCAACAGATCCTGGCCAATTTATTAAATAATGTAAACTATCAAAATAATTAGCATGATGAAAAAGTTAGTGCTTTTAATATGGATCATACTGGGATGTCAGGCAGTGATCGCACAATCCATCGATGAGGAAAAGATGAATCGTGATCTTGAAGTAACCAAAAACATACTGGCGACCCTGATGAAAAGTGATTCGGAAATGTTTTTCGAAGGAAGGAATTTAGTAGCCGATTATGTGGAAGGGTATGGCGTTATTATTACCATTCCCCGTCATTTCATGTATTTCCACATACCTCCTCCAAAAATTGCCGGTCCCAATATCAGGATTGAAGGCCTAGGGAAAGGCAAAGCCTTCATCGTTACCAGTGAGGATGACGAGGAAACGATAAAGGAAAAAAAACAGGCCATGGAAGAAGCCAGGGAAGCCGAAGAAGAAGCCATGGCAGAATTAGAAACAGAGGTTAAGGAATATGAGAAGGAAATTGAGGCGGAAATGGAAAACTGGGGTGAAAATGTTATGGAACAGCATGAGAAATTTGAAGAGGCCATGATCACCTTCCTGGCAGATTATGCCGATCTGATCGGTCAGCTCAAACCTGAGGATAAGATCCTGATCAACCAGGAATCACCGTACAAAGTCTATAATTTCGCGTGGGTGGGTCCGGGTAAATCCACCGAAAAGCCTGAGATCAGCAATCTGTCCATGGAGGTTTCAAAAAAAGACATATCCGCTTTTAAAGGAGGCGAAATTTCCATCGAAGAATTCAAAAACCGGATCAATATCAGGACGAAGGAGCCTGAAGAAAAACGTGCGGATCTTGAAATGTTTGCCAGTATCTTCAAACAATATTACAGCCCGAAACTTACCAGGACATATTTCACAGAAGGCACGCCGACCTATGAAGTACTTGATAATTTTGGTGCCATCTTCAGGATCAAAACATATTCATCCTATGCGGAAGGTAAATTGTTCTACATGCCGGTCCTGGGTGAAGGAAAGGTGGATTCGGAGGAACGTAAAAGTACCATTGAAAAACTTTATCCGGAATTTGAAAATGACATCAAAAACTTTGTAATCGACTATGGACGGACAATCAGGTCCCTGGAGGATGATGACATGCTTGTGCTGAAGATCAGTATGACCCGATGTGAAGATTGTTCCATTCCGAAATCCATGGAAGTAATGGTAAAAATGGACGTACTGAAACAATTCGATCAGCAGAAATTATCGCGCGAAAAGGCACTGGCAGCCATTACGGTGAAAAAGGATTTTAACGGCTCGAACGACTGATCCCGACTCGTTTTCAATAGATTCATGCATTAATGGCCGCCCGGGGAAAATCCCCGGGCGGTTTTTTACTCACTCGAGGCCGTCAAAAGTGCCGGAATTGTCATTCCAGGGCATATACCATAATTTGTTTTGGATGTTGAAATTCAACGGCAATCAATCATCAGTCTCCGCGTTGCGAGACGCTTAAGGAGCAGAAGGATCAGTCGTCATTCCTGTCTGTCCGCCATTCCCAGTCAACTTTGGCAGCGGGGGCCGGTTGCAGGCCCTTCCCGGGAGCAGGCAGACTTCCGGCATGTGCCTGTGCTCATCCCTGCCCGCCGGTGCCGTACTTACAATGGAAGGCAGGAATCTTTACGAAAGCGGAACAAATTCCTAATGGCCTTCTTTCAATCGCTTATTTTTCAGGAAACTATTGGCAGAAAAATAATTATCCCGTTGTATTTAAATTATTTTTTTTGAATAAATTGATTAATAATTTATTATACC
>JAGTVG010000554.1 GCA_018224645.1 Cyclobacteriaceae bacterium | reverse complement strand
GTATTTTATTGAATATAATTAAGTTACACACAATTGGTATTCCATTTTAAAAATAGTTTATGTATAATCGGAGTTAATATCATCAATTGATGACATTAATCATACTTTAGAATCCCGTTTATGATTAATTCTGTGACAATTTTACAGCGATTTTAATAATGAATATGTAACCGCTGTAATTCTTTCAATCAGTTATAACCGGTTCCAAACAAAACAAATCGATACAGGAATGACAAATCAGGAGAAAATCAAAGAACTCATAGATAAACGGATTGAAGCCCGTTTAGGAGGTGGTGAAAAAAGGATTCAGAGCCAGCATCAGAAAGGAAAATTAACAGCGCGTGAACGGATCGATCTCCTGCTTGATGAAGGCAGTTTTGAGGAATATGATATGTTCGTCACACACAGGACCAAATCTTTTGGGATGTGGGAACAGAAATATCTCTCGGATGGCGTCGTCACAGGACATGGAACGATTGATGGCAGGATCGTATATGTGTTTTCCCAGGATTTTACAGTATTCGGAGGTTCCTTATCCGAAATGTATGCTGAAAAGATATGCAAGATCATGGACCAGGCGATGCGTGTAGGTGCTCCTGTGATCGGTTTGAACGACAGTGGCGGGGCGAGGATTCAGGAAGGGGTAAGGAGTCTTGCCGGATATGCGGAAATTTTTCAGCGTAATATCCTGGCTTCAGGGGTTATCCCGCAGATCTCAGCCATCTTCGGACCCTGTGCCGGGGGAGCTGTATATTCTCCCGCGCTGACCGATTTTATCATCATGAGCGAAAATTCGAGTTATATGTTTGTGACTGGGCCCAAGGTGGTGAAAACAGTAACGGGTGAAGATATTTCCATTGAAGACCTGGGCGGTGCAAACGTACATTCAACCAAGTCAGGGATTTCGCACTTCATGGTTGAAACGGAAGAGGAAGGCATCCTGCTGATCAGAAAAATGATGAGTTATCTGCCTTCGAATAATCTTGAGGAACCCCCCATCGTAGAAAACAGGGATCCGATAGACCGGCTTGAGGATACCCTGAACGATATCATTCCGGAAAACGCCAACAAACCCTATGATGTAAAGGATATCATTCATACCATCACCGATGGCAACGAATTCCTTGAGATCCAGCGGAATTATGCTAAAAATATCGTGATCGGTTTTGCCCGGTTCGATGGGATGCCTGTCGGGATTGTTGCCAATCAACCCAATTACCTGGCAGGAGTGCTTGATATCGATGCCTCCCGTAAAGCAGCAAGATTTGTCAGGTTCTGTGATGCATTCAATATCCCACTGGTCACACTGGTGGATGTGCCTGGATTTTTACCGGGCAGTGCCCAGGAACTTGGTGGGATCATCATACACGGGGCGAAACTGCTTTTTGCCTATGGAGAAGCTACCGTTCCGAAGATCACCATTACATTGCGTAAATCCTACGGAGGAGCCCACGACGTGATGAGCTGCAAACAGCTCAGGGGAGATCTCAATTATGCCTGGCCTTCGGCTGAAATTGCCGTGATGGGTGCAAAAGGTGCCGTGGAAGTGCTGGAGGGCAAAAAACTTATGGAAATAACGGACGAAACTGAACGGCGGAAATATATTTCGGAAAAAGAAGAAGAGTATATTGAAAATTTTGCCAATCCCTACCAGGCGGCAAAATATGGTTTTATCGATGACATCATCGAGCCGAGAAATACACGCTTCCGTATCATCCGCGGATTAAAAACCCTATCGACTAAAAAGGATTTTAATCCGCCGAAGAAACATGCAAATATTCCTCTCTAATCTTTACAAAATGGATATGATTAGTTTTATCAACTGGGATCTGATACTGGGAGATGGCCTGATTATCACCGTCATCGGTTACCTGATCGTTTTTATTGCCCTGGTCCTGCTGACACTCGTTTTTAACCTCATCCCAAAGATTCTGAAAATGCAGATCAGCCGGACCCCCCGTAAAAAAGGACTTCCTGAGACCCTGAATACAGCCAGAAAGGAGATCCCCGGTGAAGTCAATGCAGCAATCGGAACCGCCCTATTCATGTTCTTCAATGAGATGCATGATGCAGAGGATCCGGTCATTACCATTAAGCGGATCTCCAAAAATTATACACCCTGGAGTTCCAAGATCTATGGAGTTACCAGAGGATTAAACAGACGATTTTAACATGAAGACATATAATTTTACCATTCAGGGAAACAAGTACACGGTTCAGATCAAATCATTCGAGGACAACATCGCCGACATGGAGGTGAATGGAACACCCTACCAGGTGGAACTGGAAAAGACCATGGTCACATCCAAAACGCCTAAACTGGTCCGACCCGAAGGGCCGTCATCGGTTCCTCCAAAAGACCTGAAGGTAAAAACAGGTCTGAGTAAAATCCTGGCCCCTCTACCGGGGACGATCATAAAAATCAATATCAAGGAGGGAGATACGGTCAAAAAAGGCGACACTGTGCTGATCATGGAGGCGATGAAGATGGAAAACAACATTCAGGTTGAAAAGGAAGGGACCGTCAAGAACCTGGCCTGTAAGGAAGGAGATACTGTGCTGCAGGGTGACTTGTTAATTGAAATTGAATAGAAGCATGAGAAAATTACTAACTGTTGTTGGGATAATAGCCATATTGTCTCTTTTACGGCTCACTTTTGTAAGTGCAGATCAACAGTCCGCGGCCGGTCCTGAAGCGAAAACTGAAATTGCCGTAAAAAATCTGGCTCCCATGCAGGAAAGTATGACTAAGGAACCGGCAGGCGCATTAAGAGGGATTGAGAATTTTGTCAGATATACCGGTTTTGCAAACCTCACCATAGGGCATGTGGTCATGCTGCTGGTAGGCCTGTTTTTTATCATCATTGCCATCCGATACAATTATGAACCATTGCTGCTCATCCCCATCGGCACCGGGATACTCATCGGGAATATTCCCTTTGTTTCAGGATTTCAGGTAGGGATATATGAAGAGGGCAGTGTAATGAACTACCTCTATTATGGGGTTGTGAAAGGGATCTATCCTCCACTGATCTTCCTGGGTATCGGTGCGATGACTGATTTTACATCGCTGATATCCAACCCGAAACTTATGCTCCTCGGAGCAGCGGCCCAGATTGGCATATTTCTTACATTCCTCGGTGCCCTGATGCTTGGATTCGCTCCCCCCGAGGCAGGGGCTATCGGGATTATCGGTGGCGCAGACGGACCTACCGCCATTTTTATCTCCTCGAGACTGGCCAATGGGATCAACATTCTTCCCGACGGCACGACGGTAAGAAACCTGATCGGACCGATTGCCATTGCAGCCTATTCCTACATGGCACTCGTTCCGGTCATACAGCCTCCGATCATGAAACTGCTGGTGAGCAGGAAGGAAAGATTGATCCGGATGAAACCCCCGAGGACGGTATCCAAGACAGAAAAAATGATGTTCCCCATTATCGGACTGCTGCTTACCGGGTTTATTTCACCCAATTCCCTGCCACTATTGGGCATGCTGTTTTTCGGGAACCTGCTGAAGGAATCGACCCGCACAAACCGGCTTTCCGAAACTGCACGGAATTCCCTGATCGATATCGTTACGATCCTTCTGGGCATTACGGTGGGGGCCTCGACGCAGGCAGATGTATTTCTTACGCCGGATTCCCTGCTGATATTTGCCCTGGGCGCCATATCGTTTATGATAGCTACTGCCGGAGGGCTGCTGTTTGCCAAGGCCATGAATATCTTTCTGAAAGACGAAGACCGGCTCAATCCATTGATAGGGGCTGCAGGGGTTTCCGCCGTGCCTGACAGTGCCCGTGTCGTTCAGCATGAAGGATTAAAAGCTGATCCCACCAATCACCTGCTCATGCATGCCATGGCCCCCAATGTGGCAGGCGTGCTCGGATCAGCCGTGGCCGCCGGTATACTGTTGAGTTTTTTATTATAATCCGGATTTTTCCTGAAAGAACGTTGCCGGCAATAACCTTCCCGGCAACGTTCTATAGAATTGCCGGAAATTCTGATAGGATCTCCGTTTGTCCATGCTCAAAATCCACATGCCAGAAAAAATGCTGCAGTCCATTGGTTACACCGATAAAAGACACCTTCAATGAGCTGGAATATATACCTGCCTGGAAAAGAACATCCTTGTCAAGTTTTATCCTGGGTGATTTGCACTCGACAACCAGGTAGGGCAGACCATTCCGGCCGTGGACCAGGATGTCTGTCCGTTTTTTCAATTTTTCATATTTCAACCCGGATTCAATCCTGATCAGTCCGGCAGGTATCTTCTGCTCCTCTATCATATACCAGATCATATGCTGGCGGACCCATTCTTCCTCCGTTAACATGACAAATTTTTTCCTTAGTTGATCAAAAATTTTAAATTTGCCCTCAACACGTTGAATTTTGAATGGGTATTCAGGAAAATTTAATTCAGTGAACATCGTCGGTAATCTAAAACTATTAAAATGAAAACAAAAGCGGAAATTGTAAAAGATTGGCTGCCACGATATACAGGAACTTCATTGGATCATTTCAGCAAATATATCTTATTAACCAATTTTATCAACTACCTCGATCTCTTTGCATCGATGTATTCAGCTGAGATCACCGGGATTGGTAAACCCATGCAGACAGTTACTGCCGGGAATATCACCCTGATCAATTTCGGGATGGGCAGTGCCATGGCGGCAACTGTCATGGACCTTCTCAGTGCCGTAAAACCAAAAGCGGTTCTTTTTCTTGGGAAATGCGGCGGACTGAAAAAAAATACGAACGTTGGAGACCTGATCCTGCCCATTGCCGCGATCCGCGGGGAAGGTACGAGCGATGATTATATCCCGAAAGAAATTCCGGCATTACCTTCTTTTCAATTACAGAGAGCAGTATCTTCAACGATCAAAAAACATGAACGGGATTATTGGACCGGCACAGTATATACCACCAACCGGAGGGTATGGGAGCATGACCAGGCATTCAAAAAGTATTTAAGAAACGCCAGGGCAATGGCAATCGATATGGAAACGGCCACTTTATTTACAGTAGGTTTTATCAATAAGATTCCCCGCGGCGCTTTATTGCTGGTATCCGATAATCCCCTGATGCCTGCCGGGGTAAAGACAAGTGAAAGCGATAAAAAAGTGACAGATCAATATGTGGGAATGCATCTCCAGATCGGCATCGATTCACTTAAGGAATTGATCAACAGCGGTGATTCTGTGAAACATCTGAAATTTGATAAATAACCGATCATAATGCCGGAAAGTTTGCAACCGATTTTCGTCCTGATCATACTCTTAATCACATTCACCTGCATTTACATGGAATGGCTGAAGCCTGCCGTAAGCTTTTTACTGGCTGTGCTTATATTTACGATAACAGACATTCTCGGATCGCAGGAAGTTCTGGCAGGTTTTTCTAATCAATCGATCATCGTGATCATCCTGCTGATCATCATCACAGCCGGGCTCCGCAAAAACTTCCGGATGGAGTCCCTATTCGATGCGGTCTTTAAAAGATCCAAAACTTACCGAAGTTTCCTGATCCGTCTGATGACCCAGGTAGCGCTTCTATCCGCCTTCATTAACAATACTCCCGTTGTGGCATTAATGACACCCTATGTTTTTGATTATGGGCGGAAAAATAAAATTGCACCGTCCAGACTCCTCATCCCTCTTTCCTTCGCCACCATTATGGGAGGCATGATTACGCTTATCGGCACATCCACCACCCTTATTCTGAATGGTTTTCTCATGGAGACCGGCATTCCCGAACTTCGTTTTGAAGATCTGCTGATCACAGGGAGCCTGGTGACGGTAACCGGAATCCTGTTCATTGCCTTTATCGGCTACAGGTTATTGCCCGACCATACCGATTCGATCCAGGATTTTTCAAAAAACCAGCGGGAATATTTAATTGAAACGAGGTTAATGGCAAAGTCGCCATTGATCGATAAGACCGTTGTGAAGGGAGGATTAAGGAACCTGCAGGGGGTTTACCTCGTGGAGATCCTGCGGAATAACCGGATCATTTCTCCGGTATATCCAAATGAGGTGATCGAGGAGGATGATATCCTTTTTTTTGCCGGTGATACGCAGAACATCATGGATATTATCAATACCGGGAAAGGTCTCGTTTTGCCGGAAAATGCAAATGAATACCATCAGGATAAAATCGAGGTAATAGAAGCGGTAATATCCAACAGCTCCTCCTTAATCGGTAAAACTGTGAAGGAATCAGGTTTCAGGAACCGCTATGATGCCGCCATTGTAGCCATTCACCGGAATGGTGAAAGAATATCCGGAAAAATCGGGGATATCGAGCTTAAGCCAAGTGATGTTCTGCTCCTGTATGCCGGGAATGATTTCACAAACCGGGTGGAACTCTACCGTGACCTCTTTGTGATCAATAAGATTAGGCAGATTGCCGAACCGGGCAGGAAGAAATATTATGCATTGGCTCTCATTCTCGCAGGAGCCACCGTCTTGTTCATCACCAAGGGATTATCCCTGTTTCCTTCCCTGCTGATCATTTTCACCATCATGATTGGTTTTGGATTGATCTCCGTACAGGATATCCGCCGGGAACTGGACTTCAGCCTGATCGGCATCCTGGTCATGTCCCTTGCCCTGGGACAGGCCATGATCCAGTCAGGTGCCGGGATGCTGATCGCGGAAGGGATGATCAATTTGTTTGAACCCATCGGCAAAACGGCAGTACTCCTTGGCCTGATCATTATTGCTGCATTATTGACCTCCTTTATCAGTAATGTCGGGGCTGTATCCATCACCTTTCCCATCGCCCTGGCCATAAGTGAAAGCCTGAACATGAACGGCATGCCTTTTTTTCTTGGCATTGCCTATGCCGCTTCAGCAGCTTTTATCACTCCCTTTGGATACCAGACCAATTTACTGATCTATGGGCCGGGAGGATATAATCTGAAGGATTTCGTCCGCATCGGGATCCCTGTTACAATTATCTATCTCACCATCACTTTTTTTTCCATTATATTCCTTTACAGGGATGTTTTTATGAGATAAACAGGTAATTCTGCAGGTGATTGAGCCATCCATACCGGCATGATATAATCCATGCAATTCCTGTTTAGGTTAAAAGAAGAAAAAAATATGACTGCCCGGCATGAAAGACTTCCAAGGGTCTTGCCGGGAAAAATTCAATATGGAAGAAAAGAAAAAAAGCCGGTCTAAGATTAAACCGGCTTTTTTTCCGTTGGAAGGCGGGTTTATTTAATCCCGTACAATTTTTTTAGTAGCCGAATACAGAATTTTTCGGGCATTTACTTCCTTCAATTGTTGCTGTACATCCACCACGATCCCCATTTTTACATCACGGTCAACCTTCAATGCCATGGTGATCTGGTCTCTTTCAACCTCGGTCAATTTATCTTTCTCCCGGTTCACAAACAACTGAATATCTTCCGGTTGCGCCAGTGCATCATTCAGCTGAATTCTGGGTTCTGATCCCAGATCGGCTTTTTTGGGCTTTCCTATATAAATATAGCTTACCAATGACTTACGTTCCAGCTTATTAAGTTCCCTGGCCTGCGGAATGTGCTGTTCAACCAGAATATCCGATTCCCTGAGTACGGTAGTTACCATAAAAAAGAAAAGTAACATGAAGATAATATCAGGTAAGGCTGCCAGGGGAATTTCCT
>JAGTVG010000553.1 GCA_018224645.1 Cyclobacteriaceae bacterium | reverse complement strand
GATTTTGGTCGTAAATGTCCTGTCGGGGTTCTGAAACAGAAGATTTCCAGGGACATTGCTGTCATTGCCAACGAATATATCATCCAACCCATCCCCGTTGATATCGCCCACCGCCATGCCGGGTCCATACTGGCCCAGATTATGCATGATGATGGGTATGTGGTCCAGATCTATCCTGGAGTTTTCAACATGCCGTACGTTCAGCCGGTAACTTCCGGTCCGGTCTTCAAACCGCACCGGAACAGATCGAGTATTGAAACCCGGTACAATATGCCCCGGAAGGGAAGTAGAAGCACTTTTTACCAGGTAAAGGGTGGTGTCCGAACTAAGATTCATCCATTTCCGCACCAGGCCATCCGGCCATTGGACCACCAGGGAATCAATGCCGGATGAATTGCCCAGCCCTACGATGATCTCCTGTCCGACAGTTGATTTATATCCCCGGTAAGGGGAATATTCATAATATTGTGCATTATCCTGATGGAATGCCCATACTTTCAAACCGATCTTTTCGGAATCCCGGACAGAACGGTCAAATTTTAACTTCACGTATCCGTGTTTTTTCTTTTCACTGGTTAAATTTTTAAAAAGGATGACCTCCTGGTCAATGTTATTGATCACGATATCAAGATCACCATCATTATCCAGATCCGCATAGGCAGTACCGTTGGTGAAAGTAGGATAGTCCAATCCCCAATCGGAGGATTTATCCGTAAAGGTAAGGTCCCGGTTGTTTTTGAACATGAAATTAGGCAGCTGAACATCGGGTAATTCATTCATGGCATTGACGGCCAATTCCTTTTTCGACTCCGGAGTCCCGAACATCCAGTTTTCACGGATGGTGAAATAGATATAATCGAGGTTAGTAACATCCTTCCGGTAACCGTTTGTGATGGAAAGATCCTTCCATCCGTCATTGTCATAATCAGCCAGCAGGGGTGACCAGCTCCAGTCCGTCTGGTATGCACCCGTCAGATAACCGATCTCGCTGAACCTGAATTGTCCGTCAGAAAACTTTCCCCGGTTAAGCTGCAAAGTATTTCTCAGGAATTGCGGATGATATCCCATCTCAATGCTTTCATAGAACCGGGTCAGGTTCCTGTATCCGATCATCTGTTTCTGCCGTTGATTTGACATGGGAAGCATATCCAGAACGAATATATCGAGCAGTCCGTCGTTGTTATAATCTGCAATATCCATCCCCATCCCATTGTTCGTAAAATGTTTAAAATAAACGGCAGATTCCTCTGAAAAGGTCCCATCCCGGTTGTTGATCCACAACAGGTCATTGGATAAAAAGTCATTGGAGCAATATACATCCATCCATCCGTCCTGGTTCAGATCGCAGATCCCGATGCCCAATCCATAACCCTCCTGCAAGATGCCTGCTTCCCTGGAAACATCCGTAAAACGGCCGTCTGCTTCATTACGATACAATTTATCCGTGCTCGGTCCTTCGCCATCCACCCGTCGTGGGCGCAATGCATTCCGTAATTTTGCCTCCATGGCGTTCGTCAGTATGTATACATCGAGATCATGGTCCTTGTCATAATCGAAAAAGACGGCCATGGTACTGTATCCATCGTCGTCCAGGTTCATATCAGCGGCCAAATCCACGTATCTGGGAATTCCGTTTTCATCCAGTCCCTGGTGGATGAAAAAGATATTTTTCCTGATATCGGCCGGACCCAGGCCGGCCACACAGATATAAAGATCCAGGAGCCCGTCGTTATTGATATCCACAAAAGAGGTTCCCGTACACCATTTATCGGTAGTCACACCCGCTTCGGCAGTAATGTCTTTAAAGGAAAATCCACCCATGTTAAGGTACAAACGGGAAGAAACCATATTCCCGGCAAAAAAAAGATCATCCAGTCCATCGTTGTTCACATCCCCGGCCGCCACCCCCGCACCGTTATAGACATATTCAAACTCCACGCCATTGAGGGTATCGTTGATGGTAAGATCATTGCGGAAAGAAATTCCCGATTCCTCAGAGAGTACAGGTTCAAAAAGTTTTTGTTCCTTGCCGCAGCCTGAAAGGAGAATAATTACGGGGAGGAATAAAAAAATCAGAAGGTCTGTCAGCTTATGCATTTATCCAACCAACGCTATTGATCCTTAAATTTATTCAAAATCAATTACATATTTACTTTCCCGGAATGTTCCTTCCAATTCAGAAAAACTTCGCGGGGGAAATAATATGATAAGGTCAGGATATTAATTGCCACTTCCTCACAATGAGCCGGGAAAATTGAATGAACAAAAAAAATTTCCATAATTTCTTCCAAAAAAATATTACCAATATATCTGAATTTATCTTTGAAAATCCCAAATAATAACGAAAAAATTTAAAAATTTACGGACTTTATGAATTAATATCATTTGTATTACGATATTTCACAAAATCTTAAGTTTTCAATTCGGGGGGCCATTTTTCTTCCAGTTCGTGTCCGTGTAATCTTTCAAAAAATTTAAAAAATGAAATTTATTTCCCTCATTATCTGTTATACAATCAAAAAGCATAACAAAAAAATCCATGTATTTATCAATATTGTAAATTTTATGATTTTTATATCTTAATTCTGGTCCTTAATTTTGCGTTGGATCTTTTTAAAATCTAACTTGGGTATCAATCTACAATGTAATTAACTGAATTTTTTTTTCACCAAATCTCATGCTCGTTATGTGGAATTTTTACGATTTTTTCAAATTTCCCAAGCTGATCCTCCTTGTGCTGACCTTGTTTATCTCCGGGCAGATCCAGGCACAGGACAGGACGGTTAGCGGTAAAGTCACCTCCTCGGAAGATGGCAGTGCCATTCCGGGAGTAAGCATTATAGTTTCCGGTACCACTACCGGTACAATTACCGATCTGGATGGTAATTATAAGCTCAATGTTCCCTCGGGGGCAACATTAACTTTCAGTTCGGTAGGTTATCAGTCGCAGACCATTGAAGTGGGCACACAATCAGTGCTGGACCTGGTTCTTCAACCTGATATAACGGAATTGTCGGAGATCGTCGTGATTGGTTATGGAACCAGGGAAAAGAAGGACCTGACCGGGGCTATATCCGTCATGGAATCTGATGAGATTGAAAAAAGTGTGGCAATGGCCCCGGAACTGGCCATGCAGGGTAGGATGGCCGGTGTGTTTGTCTCTTCACCCAGTGGTAAACCTGGCGACAGGCCCACCGTAAGGGTTCGGGGTGTTTCAACCTTCGGGGTCGCAGATCCATTATATGTCGTTGATGGAGTGCCGATTACCGAGTACGGATCCGGTTATGAATCGATCGATGCACGGACCCGCGATCTGCGGGGAAACATAAATATTCTTTCCATGATCAATCCGGATGATATTCAATCGATATCTGTATTGAAAGATGCATCAGCAGCAGCCATTTACGGAGTCCGTGCAGCCAATGGCGTTATCCTGATCACCACGAAAAAAGGACAACTGGGCAGACCGAAGGTTGACCTATCCTACAGTTACGGGGTCCAGAATTTCCCGAATATGTATAACCTGCTCAATGTTGAAGAATATACAAAATTGTATACCGAGGCCAATAACAATAATCCCAATTTCGATCTGCCAACATGGTTCGATCCGACCCAGTCCGGTGCAACAGATCCTTCGCAGCGGTATATGGGCGACAAACCGACCATTGACTGGCAGCAACCGTTCTTAAATAAAAATGCTTCTATGGTTGATGCAAGTGCCAGGATATACGGGGGAACAGAAAATACCAATTATTATGTATCAACGGGTTATTCCTACAGCGAAGCCCCGATGAGGGGAAACTGGCAGGAACGTTATTCCCTGGCAACCAATATCAGCAGCAAGATCGCTGACTGGATGGAAGCCGGTGTCACCTACCGGCTGGCTTATGTCGATGCGTTTGATAACCTTACGGGTGGAGCACCCTATTCATTTTCTGCGGCAGTTAGTGCACCACCCTGGCAACCTATCCTGATTGAAGATGATTTTTACAGGATAAACAGCCCTATTGAAGATAAGTATGGATATGCCACTACCGTCGATACGGTAACAACACCCAATCCGGATCATCCGCTATTTGGTGGATCGAATGAGGATGCGCCTCCCTACCTGGTGGATTATACCGTTAAATATGGTACCGAAACAGAGATGAACCATTATGCGCGGGGCGACAAAAGATTGAATGAGTTGACTTACTCGATTATCCGGAACATCGGCAATGCCTATCTGCAGTTAGAGCCGATCAAGGGTCTGAAGATCAAAGGAAGTCTAAGTCTTGACTGGTATTATAACATCCGCAAAACCTGGAGCAGTGTTGATGACGGAATGTATTCCATCACACCAGGGAACCCATATGCCACAGGGGATGGATTTTCCGTTGGTACACTCGGTGAACGGCATAACCGTAACTTCAACTATGTCAAGGAACTCACCGTAGACTGGCTGAAAAGTTTTGGCGATCATAACCTCAATGTGACGCTGAATGCGATGGACCAGCAGTATGGTTTTGAGGTATTTTTTGGAGGCACGGAACAGCATATCTTCGAAGATCCTGCTTTCCGGTTGATCTCTGAGAACCAGGAATATACAAGCGCCTCCTCCACAAGGGATCAGTTTGCCCTCCAGGGATATATGGCCAGGGCCAGTTACAATTATGCAAGCAGGTATTACGTTGACCTTACGGTTCGCCGGGATGGAAGTTCCAGGTTTGCACCTGACTACCGCTGGGGAACCTTTCCTTCCGTAGCCCTTGCCTGGCGTATCAGCGCCGAGAATTTCATGAGCGGCCTTACCTGGATCAACGACCTGAAGATCCGGGCAGGATGGGGTCAGTTGGGTAACCAGGAAACAAAACCCTTTGCTTACCTTTCAACGGTAAATCAGAATCCTCAATACGCTTATGGATCAGGACTGGGAAATGCTTTCGGCACGGTTTACCAGGGGACGTTCCTCCCTGATTTCCCGACGGAGGATCTGAGCTGGGAAACTTCCACCACCAGGAATATCGGATTCGACGGTATTTTCTTCAATAACCGGATTACGGCCACCGTAGAGTATTATGACAGGCTCACGGAAGGGATCCTGCAGCAGGTGGCTTTCCCTTCAAGCGTGGGAAATTACAACAATCCCATTATCAACGTAGCATCAGTACAGAACAGGGGCTTCGAATTCCAGCTTGGATATAATGGCAGGATAGGGGACCTTGAATATTTCTTCAGTGGAAACCTCACCACAGTTGATAACGAAGTGAAAGAGGTATGGAACGATCAGCCGTTTGGAGGTGAAGGAAACCGGATCGAAGAGGGATTCCCGCTGTTTTATCTATGGGGATTCCAGACTGCCGGTATTTTCCAGTCATCAGAAGAAGTACGCACCTG
This sequence comes from Cyclobacteriaceae bacterium, assembly GCA_018224645.1. Taxonomy (GTDB): domain Bacteria; phylum Bacteroidota; class Bacteroidia; order Cytophagales; family Cyclobacteriaceae; genus JAGTVG01. Next base: position 7,025 of record JAGTVG010000553.1, on the reverse strand, counting down.
GTGGACCACCAATAAGGATAATCAGGCTGATTCATCACTTGTTTCACCCGGCGACTTCTATTTTAAGGATGTTCATGGTGCGCCAAACCCGGATGAAGGATACGATTTTTACTCACCGAATCCTGACAGTCTCGTCAATCTGAATGACAGGACTTTCATCGGCAGTACGATCCCCGGACATTATTACGGCTTCACGTTCGGGGCTAACTGGAAAGGATTTGACTTCAGCATTTTCTTCCAGGGAATTGGCGATGTATACAAGTACAACTATGAAAGAGCAAAAGGAACCGGCATGGGTTCCCAGGGCATCAATCAGTGGGATGCCGTACTGAACCGGTGGACCCCAGAAAATCCCAATCAATGGGATCCGGATGATAAGCTCAATTCATTGCCCAGGGCTGTCAGGAATGATCCCGCGGGTAACGGACGTTTTTCGGACAGGTTTGCCGAAAAAGCAGGCTTTATGCGGCTCAAGAACATCACCCTGGGATACAGTCTTCCGCAAACATTACTCGGAAAAACAAGTTATATTGAACGGGTAAGGTTGTATTTCAGCGGAACCAACGTCTTTACCCTGACCGGGTGGACCGGAAATGATCCGGAAAATGATAACATTCCTATCCCTGTTACCTGGACATTTGGTGTAAACGCCACCTTCTAACGAAAATTTGCTCATGTATAAAACAAGCAATATGAAATCTTTAAAAAATATTCTGATGATCTTACCGGCGATGCTTATCGCATTTGCCTGTAATGAGGATAACCTGGATCTGCAGCCGCTTACGGAAACGGAGGCTGATTATTTCGATGAAGAGATCGATTATGAGCGTTCCATGGTGGGATTATACTCAAAACTGGCTGATCATTATACCTACAACAGCAATAACTGGATGCATGAATTCTTTCTTTTGCCAGGGGATGAAATTACAAGCAACAATGCCTATGATTTTGAGGTATTCAGCACGCTTCAACCGGGAAATGGGGACCTTAACAGGGCCTATGACCTGTATTATCAGCTTATAAACCGGACGAATACTTTCCTGGAAAAGATCAGGATGGATGAGGAAAGAGAAGTATCGGTCTACAGCAGTGTCACCACGCGTGACAATCACAAAGGGGAAGCCTTGTTCCTGAGGGGTTTTACGAATTTCATGTTGTGGAATTATTTCGGTACGTCACCGGTCATTATGGAAAGGATCACAACCCAGGATGCAATCAATCCACCGAGTTCCGATGGCATTGCCCTGCTCGATCAGGCACTTTCCGATTTTACCGAAGCCGCCAATCTGCTTCCGGCAGAATGGGCGCCCGTTTACATTGGCCGTGCGACAAAAAGTGCCGCCAATGGATTCCTTGGAAAAGCACTTGTTTTCAAAGCATCTTGGATTGGCGATAATGCACTCTATAGCCAGGCGGTTTCGGCATTTGATAAAATTACGGATAAATCGCTGGTGGATGATTACAGGGATAATTTTTCAGTACAGACAGAAAATAATGAAGAATCCCTGTTCGAAAGCCAGGCAAGTCAACCAACCGCAACGGATAATGTCTGGCTTTCGAATGATGATTTTACGGTCATTGGTACCATGTCCGCCTACTATGGTTTTTATGAAGGTCATTGGAGCTTCTGGGATGGCACACCCTGGGTGGCTACGGATAAGCTGGTTGCGGCCATTGATCCTGATGATCCCAGGTTAACCGAAATTGTTGATACTTCGAATAACAGGATCCGTAAATATGTCATCGAGAACCAGCTGACCAATACTGGTGTTGGCTCATTGAATAATTTCAGACTGCTGCGTTATGCAGATATCCTGCTGCTCAGGGCAGAAGCTTTGAATGAAACCGGAAATCAGAATGATGCGATTGCCCTGATAAATCAGGTCCGTACCCGTGCCCGTAATATGGGAACCACCGGCGAGCCGGCTGATCTTGCCTCAGGGGCATCCAGGGAGCAGGTCAGGCAATGGATCATTGACGAGAGACTTGTCGAACTGGCCGGGGAGGGTCAGCGATGGCTTGACCTGAGAAGATGGCATAAAGCCGGGTTCATTAATCTGGAGAATTTTGATTTTTCCTCAAAGACTCAGTCATTCAATATTGATATGCCCAAACATCTGCTGTACCCCATTCCTACAGGTGAGGTGGACCTGAATAAAAATGTGACACAAAATCCGGGATATTAATCAAGAAGGGCTCTACTGGAGCCCTTCTTTTATTTATTCCGATAAATTTTTTAATCATGAAGTGCGAGGCTGTCTTTATATTTTTTTCTATTTTGATAGTAGCTGCCGGCTTTCCGGCCATCGGCCAGGAATGCAGGGTGTTACCGGCACCCATTTCAAAGGATTATGAAGGAGACTGCAGGAAAGGATTGGCGGAAGGAAAAGGAATTGCCAGAGGCAAGGATGTGACCTATGAAGGTGATTTCCGGAAGGGAATGCCACACGGGGAGGGGATACTGAAGTTTGCAGATGGTAGAACCTTTGAAGGACAATGGAGAAACGGGGAAATCTATGGATATGGTGAATTCAGGAATTCATCCGGAGAAGTTAAGCAAGGATACTACAAAGGGACCATCGAGGAGTTCAGGTATATGGGTGAAGATAAAAGTGCCCTGCCTGGTTACAGGATTCTGGACACGGAAAGGCTTGAAAACGCAAATTATACCTTTGTAAATTCAGATCCCCAGGGAAGAAGGATAACGATCAAGATCTTTGAAAACAACATCAGGACGATCACACACTTTGAGATCCTTGAGATCACTGGTGGTGTAATCCAGCTCGTTACCAATGCGGGTGGAAGACTGAATGCCGAAATTGAGAAAGTGGATTTTCCGGTAACCATAGGAATCAGATATATCATTCCCTATGGTACCCAGGATACCAAACTTCCCGGCAATGTGGATAATATGAATTCACCAAGGATCATGCGTTTTACCATCATGGAACCGGGAACCTGGACGGTGACAATCACACACCGGTAAAATTAACACTGGCTGAAATGCCATTTTCTGAAGGAATATGTTCGGGAAAATCATTTTTCCTTCTGGCAAATGGGAATTTTTTCAGTCCTTCATGATCGGGATTTCATAATGGATGGGTATTCCTTGTGATGACATGCCACGGATGATGATCATAAAATCGGACTGCAGTTTTGATGACCTGAATTCAAATTGAATATTGCCTGAAGGGTCAGCAGTTAGATCATCTTTCCATAACAGAAAACTTCTGAAATCCGGGTATTCATCCGGAAGTTCCGGGATTTCAGGTAATTTTTCCGACTGGTATCCGAGGATCTTGAAATCAGCGGCATTATTCCTGTTGACTTAGGGTTTTTGACCATTTCAAAGTCACCGCATAATTGCTCCAGCCATAGATAGAATCACCGGGGAAACTTAAGCTGTCGTGACTTGTATAACCGCTGAGGGAAATGTTGTTACGATCATTCAACTTATGGGACACTTTGGCTATAATATCATGGAAATAAGCCAGGTTGTTGCTGATCTCACTGTTGGGAATGTACCGCAAATACCAGTCGGAATAAGTAATCCTGCCGGAAACCAGCAAAGTGGAATGGTCCCTGACGATGGGTCCATCAAGCAACAGATTGCTTGTGACCAGTCCCACACCTCCTTCACCCTGGATCTTGTTGTTGTTCCCCTGCCTGACCTTAATGTCAAGCATGGAGGAGATCCTTCCTCCGTACAAAAAAAATCCTGTTTTCAGGAATCCTGTCTTAGTTTCGCCATGCTCTTGCCATCTTTTCCGGAATTTCTGCCGTAGATCTCCAAATTTTGCCACTGTATCACCGATCCTTTGTCTGTCATACATGACTGAACCAGGTTAGGCCTCTGACAGACACTCCCTCAAAATCACGCTTCTCATGCAATTTATTCTCCGAATCTTTTTTAATTTGCAGTCGGGAATGGATTGGGGCTGAATGTTTCCGTGTCCATGGATTTTTTCAGTTATTTTTTCCCTGCTGTTCCATGCTTATTAAATTGAATGGCCATGAAAAGTCTGATTGCTTGTTTATTTTTATTCTCCTTTTTTATGAAAGATATGCACTCGGTTTTTGCCATAGGCGAAAAAAATATCCCGCAGCTTGCCTGGGAAGTTGGATTTCACAGGGATAAAAACCGGAAGCCGGAAGAATGGTACCCATCGGCCGTTCCGGGTGCTGTACAGCTGGATTATGCGAAAGCTAAAAACTGGGGACCTTACTGGTATGCCGATAACTGGAAAGATTATGGTTGGATGGAGGATGTTTACTGGTCGTACCGGGTTGTATTCAACAAACCTGAGGCGATAACCGGGCAGAAGATAGAATTTTTTTCGAAAGGCATCGATTATGAGTTTGACATATACATGAATGGAAACCATCTTTTTTACCAGGAAGGAATGTTTACTCCTGTAAAGATTGATCTCACAGAAAAGCTCAGAGATATAAATGAGCTGGTCATCACCATTTATCCGGCACCGAAGGCACACAACAAAGCCCGGGATAGAACACAGGCCAACCGGTCGGCAAAACCCGCCGTGAGTTATGGCTGGGACTGGCATCCCCGGTTGATTCCGGCTGGTATATGGGATGAAACAGGACTCCGCATCGTCAGCCGGTCCGGGCTGGAAAACATGGATATCGATTACAGACTGGATGATGAGCTGACAACCGCCTATGTAACGATGGATATCGCCGGCCCTGAAATAACCGGTCTTCTTTATGAAATTTCCGTGAAAAACCAGTCAGGCGATGAAATTATCTCTGAGTCGGGAAAGATCAGCGATACGAACGAGTTGATCCATTTTGAAATCCCTGATATCTCCCTCTGGTGGCCTTGGGACCAGGGAGAACCCTATCTTTACGATGTGGATTTAAAACTGAAAAAAAATGATGAGACCGTAGAAACAGTTCATCGCCGGGTGGGTTTCAGGAAGGTTAAACTTGTTATGAATCCGGGTACGTGGCAGGTTGATGGTTTTCCAAAATCACGAAGTAATCCCCCGATGACAATGGAAATCAATGGCCGGCAAATTTTCTGCAGAGGGACAAACTGGGTCAATCCGGAAATATTTCCCGGTGTCATAAGCCGTCAAACTTACGATACCCTGACGGACCTGGCACTGAAAGCCAATTTTAACCTGCTGAGGATATGGGGTGGAGCAATCGTTAACAAGGATCCGTTTTTTGAATTGTGTGATGAAAAGGGAATTTTGGTGTGGCAGGATTTTCCGCTTGCCTGTAATCCCTATGAAGGTACGCCGGAATACCTGGCCGTTCTCGAGCAGGAAGCAACTTCCATTATTCACCGGCTTAAAAGATATCCCAGCCTGGTGATGTGGTGCGGGGGAAATGAACTTTACAACAACTGGTCGGGGATGACCGATCAATCCCTGGCCTTACGGCTGCTGAACAGCCTTACCTACCGGCTGGATCCGGACAGGCCGTTTATCCCGACATCGCCGGTCATGGGCGTTGGACACGGGAATTATGTATTCAGGGATATGGCCACAGGGAAGGAGGTGTTCCAGTGGATGCCCCAGGCTCATAATACGGCTTATACTGAATTTGGGATGCCAGGTCCTTCATCTGTCGAAGTGCTGAAATCCTTTATTCCCGCGGGTCAGTTGTTTCCTCCCAAACCCGGAACGGCATGGGAGACACACCATGCCTATAAAGCCTGGGTTGGCAATACCTGGCTTTGTGAGGATATGCTCGAAAATTATTTTGGGCGGTCCGGTGATCTCGAGACACTTGTGGGTCGCGGACAACTGGTACAGGGCCAGGGATACAAGGTGATCTATGAAGAGGCCAGGCGGCAGAAACCCTACTGTTCCATGGCCCTGAACTGGTGTTTCAATGAACCCTGGCCGACGGCTGCCAACAACAGCATTGTAATGTGGCCGGCGAGGCCCAAACCGGCTTTGGATGCGGTCAGTGAATCCTGCCGTCCCGTCCTTGCCAGCGGCCGGGTCAGTAAATTTTCATGGCGGAAAGGGGAAGAATTTACGGTCGACCTGTTTTTATTGAACGATTCACCTGGCAATATTCCGGCCGGGGTAATGTCGGTGAAAATAATCGGAGACGGGGAGGTGGAATTATTGAGGTGGGATTTTCCGGAAGTTCCTGCCAATCAGAATCTCCAGGGACCTACCGCGCGGGTAAAAATGCCCGATTGGGAGGGGGAAATTTTCGAACTTCTGCTGGAGGTGGACAATAACCCGCAGATGAACTCAGTCTATACGCTTTTATACCTTCCTGATCCGGCAGGGGAAAAGTCTTCTGTCCCTGTCTTAAATGATTAATTTATAGCGACATGGTGATTTTTGTTGAAAGTTTTTTAATGTTTCCGGTTGATATCTTTCACAAGATCCTTAATATATGAGAATTCTCTTTTTAAACTCGAAAATTCTTCTAAATTCGAATCTTTAATCGATTGGTTGGATTGAATAGCTGTTGGAAATTTTTTCCACAACCATTTTTTCAATTTATAAATTATCGGTTACAGAGAAATTTTTTTAATTTTTTAAATCTAAATTGCTATGGAAAATTCCTATTGGCCAGTTTGGCTGAAAAAAATGCTGCTATTGGGAATGTCATTGTGCATTGCCGGTTTCAGTTTTGCGCAGGATAGGACCATCACCGGAAAAGTCACCTCAGCGGATGACGGTTCCGGGATTCCCGGTGTGAATATCCTGGTTGAAGGCACCACTTCCGGTACGGTGACGGACCTGGAGGGCAGTTATCGTCTAACGGTTCCTGATGGTGCATCCCTGTTATACAGTTCTATCGGATACCAGACACAGCGGGTGGTTGTGGGCACACAGACGGTGATCGATGTGTCACTGGCAACTGATGTGACACAACTTTCCGAAGTGGTGGTGACCGGTTACGGTACACAGGAAAGAGGTGATGTGACGGCTGCGATCTCTTCGCTCAATATGGAGGAAATTCAAAGTGTGCCGCTGACAAACCTGAACCAGGCTTTCCAGGGACGGGTACCGGGTCTTACCGTTACCAAT
>JAGTVG010000552.1 GCA_018224645.1 Cyclobacteriaceae bacterium | reverse complement strand
TCTGATATTGAACTTGGCGTCCAGAAATTCGATCAATGGCCGTGGACCGTTTTTCATTCCCATACTGATCCTCGATAATCCATTCGGATTTGAAGGATCACCATCCAGAATGGCCACCTTATATCCTCTGTTGTTTAAAACTTTAGCGGCCAGGCTAGTAAAAACACTTTTCCCGCTTCCGCCTTTTCCACATATCAGGATCCTTTTTCCTCTGAGTAATTCCATAAGTTATAAAAATTAATGATTAAAAACCTCTTCCCACAAATTTATGTATGCGACAAAAGTCGTTGATTAAAAATATCATGATTAAAAATGCCATGTATATCAAATGGCATACGTGTCTGGTGAACTTTACATAACCAAAATATATGCCATATAAGAAAAATACAATCCTGTTAAAGATAAAATACAAAAAAATGGCCTTTTTGGCGATAATCAGGCCGGTTGTATATGTACTAATTTCCCCGTTGAGGAAATCATGACACAAATATTCTGATAAATGATTTTAAAACCTTATAAAATAGCGCTTTATATGCGTTAAGTTACATTTTTCCCTGAGGCATGAAATCGGTTATTTATAATCTTAAAATCAAGACGTTGATCAGTTATCCCGGGAAAATATCCTTTTAAATGTCCAGGACCGACAATAGGGGCAGTGTATAGAAATATTCATATTCCGGACTTTTTTCCTGGGGAATTATTTTCCACCGCAAAAAGATCCGGCCATTGAAATCCTGGTCATATTTCAATCCGACAACAGCGGGATTAATTATTCAAAAGATCATCTGCGGCAAGGACACAGAAAATATAGGAACCCGCTCCCGGCATCACGTACTCGGATTGTTGCCAAAGATATGGATACCCCTCCTTCAGTTCGGGGAAATCCGGACGAATCAGGGCGGTTCCGGAAACCATACCTCCGGGAATATAATTCCACCAATCCCGGTAAACCCCAAATGCTGAGGTAACCGAATGGGCACCCACACCGGATACCAGTGACGTACTGGATCCGGGATGGCAACCAAGCACGTAATTAACCACCCTGAGGATCAGTTCACGATCAAAAAGATCAGGGTATTTACGGACCAGAAAATAATGCTCAAGGGCAAATTGCTGAATATTCCAGCCGACCCCCCAGATCCTCGGTTCCCAGGGAACACCAAACGGATTTGCAGAAAGCATGGAATCCAACTCTTCTTTATAGGATTGAAGAACGTTATAAAATTCCACCTGAAAGTTTTCATCCTCAATCTGGTCTGATACACGGGCAATTCCCCATGCTGTTCTTTTCATATTCTCCCTGATATCCGGCAACAGGCCTACAAGGTGGGTTGCATACTGCCTGTCTCCGGTTGTATATAACAATTCGACCGCAGCAAGGATTTCCTCAACCTTTTCATTTCCCGGAACATAGGCATTCGGCATTCTTACCGCTTCATGATCCTGTTCATAGCTCCATGCCTTAACCGCTGTTTCGAGGCATTCCCGTGCCAGGTCATCATCATAATCCTGCAACGTACGGCTGGCAGCAGACAATGCTGCGGCCACCTTGTATTCCAGGCCGGTATCCCGGTTTGTAAAAGCCCACCGGTCATCAGGAACAGATGAGCGGCTAACTGTTTTTTCCTTTGCTCCCAATTTTGAATCATAAAAAAGCTGATCCGTCTGGGAAGCCCAGTCACCGGTAATATTTCTTCCTTCGCGTGTGGCAATGATCCCTGCAAAACTATGCCCTGCAGCACGGTATCCTGATAAAAGGTTTAAGACGCCATGTTTTACCTGTTGAACAAAGTCAGGGATCCCGTCAGATCGATGCATCAAGACCGACAGGTTATCATAATCGATGGCCGTCTGATCATAGAACGTGTTGAAGATCTCATTGGCAAACACCAGGTAATGCGTCGTGGCGGCCTGGGAGCCTGCCGCCAGATCGTCATCACCGGCATCATGCCATCCGCCCTGATTTAAAAAGGGCACCGGGGTAAGCGGGGCATATGAAGTTTCAGAATTTTCATACTGCTGGTACCCATCTACATGTTCAATGGCCAGCGGGGCCTGAAGTGCATCATCGAGATGACAGGCGCCGTGCCAGATGGCTGCCCGGTCCCTTACCTTCACGTGACACATCTGGACAGGAAAATAACTGTCCAGGGTAGGCTGCCAGACATCCTTTTTATATACATTTCGATTGATGGAAAATGGGTTTGAAGACTGATCCCCGTATTTTACGATATACATTCCAGGCTCATTAATCTCGGTGAAATCAAATATGGCATAATCATAACGCAGAAATTTTCCCCATTTTTCAGGTGACCTGGATAAAACCATTGTGGATCCATCGCTGGGATCTACCCTGTATAATCCAGCCTTCTGGAATCCGCTTTCCTGCGGGTCCAGTTCAATGATCGCCTGTTTGATCTGTTCGGGATGGTATCCAACCTGTGAAATCGCGATCACCGGTTTCCTTTTCCAGCCGGGAATAACATTTGGCCTGATGATCCATTCAACCGCATTTCCGGTTGCCCCGGCAGGCACGGTTGTTTTAACCACCAGCCATCCCCTGCCGGAAAAATTTCTTTCGTCCACCAGTATTAATTCTCCCCTTAATGATTCAATATTTACTTTTCGCCGCGGATCCTCTCCGGCCAATGTCAATTCTTTTCCCTGTCCAAAAGGAGGTGTTTCAATTTTTCCAACCTGATCTGCAACCAGGGGACCATTTGCCTGTAAAGGAACAATGCCAAAAACCTCTCCGAGATGGAAAGTTTTACCAAAATACAACGGCGGATAAAATTCCATCTGAAAACTTAGTTTGTCTTCCCATTCAGCCGGAATTGGCTTCTCAAGGTCAACGGATAGCCTGATACTTTCATTTTCAGGCCATATCCTTATTGAATATTTAAAATCAAAATCTTCATGACTGACCCGGGTCCTGATCACCTGGCCTTCCGGTTCAATTTCGCGTTCCGCCCGTTCGGGATAGGGAAATCTCCTGCCGTCTACATTTTCCATCCGGATAAAACCATTGGTTGCGATACGTTCACCGTGATGGATGATCTCAATCCCTCCCTGTTTTCCTCCGGGATAATAATCATGGAAGGCAAGGACGGAAAGTCCGGGGTACTCAAGATATTCATGATCATTAATTTTCCATTTCCCCTTTGACATCTGCTGACCGCAACTGGATATCATGAATACAGACAGAAAGGCACAACAATAAAAAACGTGAATTATGTATCTCATAATATTAAAAATTTACAATTGATAAATCCTTTATTGACCGTTCAGAAGGTGATCAGCAGCCATTACACAGAACATATAGGATGCCGCCCCTGGCATCACATATTCCGTCTGCTGCCATAAAAATGGGAAAGGCTCCTTCAGCTCCGGAAAATCCGGCCGAATGAGCGCCGTTCCTGAGGCCATCCCCCCCGGAATATACGACCACCAGTGCATATTGAATCCATATGCGGCGGTAAGGGAATGTGCCCCAACCCCGGAAACTAAGGAAGTATTGGATGCGGGATGACATCCAAGGACGTAATTAACCACCCGCAGTACATTTTCCCGATCAAACATATCCGGGAATTCCTTGTTTAAGAAATACTGTATGATTGCATATTCCTGTATGTTCCAGCCAATTCCCCACACCCTTGGATTCCAGGGGATACCATAAGGATTCTGGTTAAGGGAATTTTCCAATTCCGACTGATATGTCTTCAACACATCCCTTATTTCAGTCCTGTAATTTTCATCATTCATAAAAGGTATGGCACGTGCAGCTGCCCAGCCTGTTCGACTGATATTTTCCCTTATCACAGGCAAGAGACTCATAAGCCTGGTTTTATACTGTTCGTCACGGGTGGTAACATATAGTTCTGCCGTGGCCAGCACCTCCTGAATTTCAAAGTTTCCGGGCACATACGCATTGGGCTGGATCACAGGATCATGATCCTGTTCATATTTCCATGCCCTGACAGCTGTTTCTAAACATTCTTCTGCCAGTGCCTCATTATACCCTCTCAATATCCGGCTTGCAGCCGCCAGGGCTGTGATCACTTCATATTCAAGGGATGTATCCCTGTTGGTAAAAACCCATCTGTCGTCAGGTTTGCCCGAACGGTTTCCCTGTATCTCATCGGTTTTTAAGGAGGCATCATAAAAATGCTGATCCGTCAGCGAGGCCACATCGCCAAGAAAGGCTCTCCCTTCACGTGTTGCTATAATTCCAACAAAAGAATGTCCGGAGGCACGGTATCCTGACAGCAGGTTAATCGCACCGTGTTCGATCTGCTGTTCCAGGTCCGGGATTCCATCAGGATGACGTAATTCAACAAATAATCCATTCTGATCCACGGTTGTCTGATCTACCTCAATGCCAAAGGTTTCATCAGCAAGGGCAAGGAATAATGTCGTCTGTGCCTGTGAACCGGCTGCGAGATCGTTATCTCCTGCATCATGCCATCCGCCACGGTTCAGTCCGGGGATGGGTGTTAAGGGTTCATACCTGGTTTCAGTTCCTGCATATGAACGATATCCATCCGTATGTTCTATTGCAACAGGAGCCTGTAAGGCATCATCGAGGTGACAGGCACCATGCCATACCCTTACGCGGTCCCGGATCCTCATGTGGCACATCTGAACAGGAAAATAAATTTCCAGGGTTGGCTGCCAGACATTTTCCCGGTATACCTCCTTGTTTATGACAAAGGGTTCTGACCGGATATCGCCATATTCTACCTGGTAAAGACCCTGTTCGCTGACATCTGAAAAATCATAAATGGCATAAGCATACCGTAGAAAATTACCCCATTTTTTCGGAAGACCTGAGCGGATCCTGGTGATCATTCCATTTTTATCAAACCGGTATAAAACGACTTCTTCCAAACGGGCTGTCCGTGAATCCAACTCAATGATTGCCTTTTTCTCCTGCATGGGATGATATCCTACCTGTGATAACCCAATGACGGGCTGCCTGTACCAGTCCGGAACAAGGTTTGGCGTAATCTTCCATTCCAACGCACCTTTTTCTGCACCTTCCGGAATCGTAGCACTAATGATAAACCATCCTCCCAGTGAAGTATTCCGGCCATCAATAAGGGCTAATGACCCGTTCAGGTTTTCTATTTCCAATTTATACTGCGGGTCTTCAGCAGCAATGATCAGTTTCGGGCCGGTAGCCAATGGGACATTTATCCTGTCGCCCCCTGAACCGGTATCCATTGGGCCCAATCCTTCAAAAGGGAATATCCCTGCTTTATCTCCCAACTGATATGTCTTGCCCCGGTAAGCCACGGGATATAATAAAAGGTCAAATCTAACTTTATTTTTATATTCAGACGGAATGGGTTTCTTGAGATCAACCGCCATGTGGACTGCCCCCTCTGCCGGCCAGACACGGATATCATAATCCAGAAAGCTGCCAGGGGTTTTAATACTGGCAGTAATGATCCTGTTTTCCGTATCCACTTTCCTTTCGGCTGATTCAGGCATCGGCAAATTACCACCGGAGGGCAGATCAACCTGAATAAATCCATTGGTTGCTATCCTGTCGTCATGATGGATGAATTCAATCCCCCCCTGCTTTCCAACAGGATAATCGTTATGGAACACAAGCACGTTAAACCCGGGTGCCTCAAGATATTCATATTCATTAACTGACCATGCCTGATTCCGGCTTTTTTGATCGCACCTAACACTGATCAACAGCAAAAGAAGAGTTGTGCTGAATAAAAAAATGCTCTTTTTCATAATAAAAGTATTTGATATTTTCTGGTCACGGATCCGATAATGAAAATTCATGCCATCAAAAAATTAAACCGATTTCCTGAGGGGTTCCATGAAAAATGAAAATTTACATTATTTAATGATTTTCCTGTTGATATTCAAGTCAGCAGTGAATAATATCAATATACTGGTGATGAAATAAACTTTCACCAACCTGAATTTACCAGGTTCCCTTCGGAAAACTTTTTCCTCTTTTTCAACTCCAGGTTTTTTATTTGATTAATTTACTTTTTATCTTTCTGCATGAGCCTTACCTGCCAGGGTATTTTAATTTTTCAGGTACCCGGCAAATTGAAATTTTAATCTTATCATTAGTTTTTAATCTGTTTTACAAATGAAAAATTCAGGAATCATATCAATTTTTATTGCAAGCATCTTTTTTTCGTTCTATACTTTCGGGCAGCCCGAAATCTCAAATATCCGTCAGGAAACGGATACTGTCGGCTTATACGATAAACTCGAAACACGTTTCGATGTCGACGGAGATTTTGCCAATCCATTTGATCCGGAAGAGATCGATGTATCGGTAACCTTCACATCTCCCACTGGTAAAACCTGGAAGATGTTCGGGTTTTACAATTATTCGGACTGGCAGACCATGTGGATGGTTCGGTTTTCACCTCATGAAAAGGGAAACTGGAAGTATGTGATCAATGTCCGAGACCGGAGTGGTGAAACAACCAGTGAAACACTTTCCTTTAATGTTGAGGATTCTCCCTACAAGGGACCGATGCAGATCGCTTCCAACAAAAGATATCTGCAATATGCAGATGGAAGCCCGTATTTCGGTGTTGGATTATGGTACAACGACGGTTACGCGGCATTCAACGAGGGGAGAATTGAAGCAGAAGTGCTGGATCATCTTAAAGACCTGGGGGTCAATTTCATCAGCACCTTCATAACACCCCTGGAAACATGGGGCAGCGGAATGGGAAGGTATGACCAGAATATATGCGGGCGCCTCGATGAGGTGCTAGAAATGTGTGAGGATCGCGATATGCTTTTAAGCCTGAACATCTGGTTTCATTCCTATCTGTCAGAGACCGTTTGGGGAGGCGGTAACAGCAGGTGGAATTCAAATCCCTATCAGCTGGTCTGTGATGTTAAGGATTTTTTCAGTGATGAAGAATCATGGGAATACCAGGAAAAACTGTTACGGTATTTTGTGGCACGCTGGGGATACAGCCGGTCCCTGGGCATCTGGTTCATAGTCGATGAAGTAAACGGCACGGATGGCTGGGTTTCAGGCGACAGCCTGGGTGCCGCCGCATGGGGAAAAAAGATCCATGATTACTTCAAAAATAACGACCCTTACAATCACCCCACCACCGGTACCCGAAGCGGCGGTATCCGTGAATGGTGGCAGGAAGGATATGAAACGTTCGATTTGGCAGGAAGGGAAATATATGAAGCCCAGGGATTCCCGATCATCAGCGATGGCAATATCACCTCCTCGGAAACCCATCCACTTACCTACAGTTACCGGAACTATGCGGGCCAGGTACAGAAATTATGGAATAATTTTGATAAACCGGCCATTATCCCGGAAACCGGCTGGGACCATACTTTTTATGAAATGAGCATGCCAGGCTATTTATCTCAGTACCACAATGCTTTATGGGTGACCATGGCAACCGGCTCTGCCATGTCCCCTTTCTGGTGGGCGTATTCAAACCGTCTGAATGACAACGTGATCACCAACCAACTTTTATATTTCAGAAACTTCGTCGATGAGATCCCGGTCTCCGGGCTGACCAATGTCCAGCCTGAAAAAATTGAAAATTCCGATGGTGATGCCTACGCGATGGGCAGTGACCAGATGATATTCGGCTGGGTTGTGAATTCCAAAACGGATATGGCCAACAAAACGGTAACCCTTCCGGAAGTTGAAAGAGGCAGGTATAAATTAAGGATCTATCATACATGGCGGGGAGAATTTATCGAGGAAAAAGAAATTGAAAGCAGCAGGAACAAGATTTCCTTTGATATCCCGAAAATGCAGATCGAGGGTGGACATGCAAATTACGTGGGAAATGACCTGGCTTTTATCCTTGAAAAAATGGAATAATTCAAGTATAGACCTTTGAGACAGAGATGAGGCTGTCTCAAAAGGGCAGCCTTAATTATTAATAATAATCTAAAAGAAATGGGAGCAATGGCTCCCAAATCCGCATAAGTTTTTGTA
>JAGTVG010000551.1 GCA_018224645.1 Cyclobacteriaceae bacterium | reverse complement strand
TTATACCATTGGCGATAAACATGATGATCTGACGCTTTATTTCCATTCATATTATAATCGCCAGGATTCAACATATCTGCGGGAAGATTATGAATTTATGCCCAGAGTGGAGGGCAGGGGCAGGTTCCTGGGCGTACATTTCGGTGTTAAGGGCAACCAGGAATTATTTGCCGACTCCTGGTGGGGAGAAGGTGAGGTAAAAATTTTCCTGGATGGAGATAACCAGCATCCAACGTTATGTGGAACCGGCACGGAGGATTATATCGGGACAGGATGGGGACAGGGCCATTATGTACATGCCTACCAGGGCTGCCACATGGCTGATTTTGAAAATATGGAGTACTGTTTTTACAGGTATCACATTCCTGATCCGGTATATTTTTATTCAGAAATCCGCGCTACGATCCATCAGATCGGATGCTGTTTCGGGATTCACCGGGAAAAACTGGAAACACTGGGAACCGACCTTTACGAGACAGGCAACAAGGAAGAACCCTCCTCATATGATGATTTCGAAGGCTGGCTTTTTGAACGTTATGGGGATGACTGGGCCAGTTGCGTTTATTTTTACCTTGACAGGCCGCAAAACAACCTTCCTCCCATCGATCCTTATGAACAAAGAATTACCGGATACCGGAAATAAATCCATACTTGACAGTAACTCGTTAAACACCCTTCCCGGCCAACCCGGGTCGGGAAGTCACGGACATTGATCTGTCTGATGAGGTGGTGGCCCAGGCGAAGGAAGTGGAAAAAGAAAATAATCAGCCGGGGTAGCAGGATTTATCATGCGCAATAAAAATTCATTTATCCCCCAATAAACCAGTCAATTCCGATAATATAAACATATGCCCTATTTTTGCCCTTCTTCCTGGTAAACCATAAATCCCCTTTCCAGGTGACATTTCAGTGTTTAAATCCCGCATGGATTCACTGCTGATGAACATCAACAATGCCACCTCATTGGCATGATTTCACTTGATGAAACTTTCCTGACAATTTCCAGTTTAACACAAATTAAAATAGAAAGTTGAGTTTCTTTGCTGTTCAGGGTTTTACATTACTATTAAAATTGCTTTAATGATCAGATATTTTCTGCTACCCGCCTGGTTAATTCTGTATCATCCCCTGTTTGCCCAGGAGATACCTGCCGACGCAATCAGGGCCTATGAGAAGATCGAGCCTAAGGCCATCCGTGCCCATATGCGTTTTCTTGCCGATGATATGCTTGAAGGCCGTAAACCATTTTCCCGTGGGTACCAGCTGGCTACCCATTATGTAGCTGTTCAGTTTGAAGAAATGGGACTCAAGCCCGGTGTAGGTGATTCCACCTATTACCAGCCTGTCAATCTTTTCAAAAACAAATCATCGATCGAAGGAACCCTGAATCTGCAATTTAACAATGAGACCAGAACCCTTGTACCCGGGGAGGATTTTTTGCTTGTATCACACCCGGAAGAAATTGATCAATCCGAGAAAGAAATCATCTTTGGAGGTATTGGTGTCCAGGATCCTTCCATGGGTTTTAACGATATGGAAAAGCTGGATGTGAAGGATAAATATGTGATCCTTTATTATCAGCATCCTGTGGAAGAATCAATCGAGTTCAACCTGAAACACATGGGTGATCACCGGATTTTCCGGCTCAAGGATGCCGGGGCTGCAGGCATCATCATGTATATTCCGGAGAGAGTCCGTTCCAGGTTTACCTGGGAAAACATAAAATATTTCCTCAACCGTCAAAAATATGAGG
This sequence comes from Cyclobacteriaceae bacterium, assembly GCA_018224645.1. Lineage (GTDB taxonomy): Bacteria > Bacteroidota > Bacteroidia > Cytophagales > Cyclobacteriaceae > JAGTVG01. Next base: position 2,578 of record JAGTVG010000551.1, on the reverse strand, counting down.
CCGGGTATATTGATTTTCCAGTATTTCTGATGGATTGGGATATTATCAATTCCATTTTTGAGCGGCTTAAACCGGATCTTGATGCATATGAAAGTGGTAAAGCCATCCCCGCAGAAATTAAGGTCAAGGCTTTCCTCAAACCTGATATCAACATTAACAGGGATTATGAGATCAGCGTAACTTCAAATGTGATTGCATACCTGGAGGGTTCTGACCCGGAATTGAAGAATGAATTTTTTATTTATACTGCCCATCTCGATCATGAAGGGATCGGCCCTGCCATCGAAGGGGATTCCATTTATAACGGTGCCTATGACAATGCGTCAGGAATTGCGATCATGCTTGAAATGGCAAAGACATTCATGCGGCTTGAAACACCTCCGAAAAGATCAATTTTATTTATTGCGTTGAGTGCAGAGGAAATGGGACTGCTGGGATCGGAGTATTATGTGAGCAATCCGGTGGTTCCACTGGGGAACACATCCGCCGTGCTGAATCTTGACATGTTTTTAATGGAAAAACCATTGGATGAAATGGTTGTGCTTGGGAAAGAATTATCGGGATTGGGCCAGATGGCATACCGGGTCTGTGAGTTGCTTGACATCAGGATTGTCCCGGACCCTCTCCCGGAAGAGAACATCTTCATGCGATCCGATCATTATAATTTTGCCAGAAAAGGAATACCGTCCCTGTTCCTGATTAACAGTTACCATAAATCCGATATAAATGATCCGGATTCCGATGTCAATTACAGGTGGCTGAAAACCATATATCATTCCCCGCTGGATAATTTCAGAGAAAATATTCATTATGAATCGGGGGTAATCTATGGACAGATCAATTTCCTGATCGGCTTCCTTGCCGCCGAACAACAGGAAAAGGTACAATGGAACTTTGATTTTGAACCGGAAGTTGTGATAAATTAAAATTATTGTGATCAGTAGTCAGAATGGTTGATGCAATCATGCCTCATTTTTCTTTAATTGGAAATGGTAGCTGACGCGGTTTCCATGTTCCATCCGAAATTCCTCTATCCCTATCATTACGGGGAAACGGATACCTGGAAACCTGTGGATCTGCTGAAGGATCAGACGGAAACCGAGGTGAGGATCAGGGATTTTTATTGAATCACATTATCCTGAAGCTCCCGCAATCGGGCCGGATCTGGTTCATCCCCCGTTATTTTCCCCAACCTGATATAATTCAGGGCTTCCTCTATATTGGATTTAATGATAGTTTCCCTGTCCAGGCCTGATTTAATCAGGATTTCCCGTACCCGTTCATTTACCCCGGAAAGGACTACCTCTGTATTCTGTGATTTCATCAACATGATCAGTTCCTTCAGTCTTTTAACGCCGGTGGCATCGATCATGGATACGTACCGCATCCGTAATACCAGGTTTTTCTGGTGAATCCCGATGCTTTTCATCGTATCATAAAACCGCTGGGCTGCCCCGAAAAACAAAGGACCGCTGATCTCATAGATGATCGTATCTCCGGGAATATCCTTCAATTCTTCTTCAAAGGTGATATCATCATTCCTGGATCCGTTTCTGCTGAATACAGGGCCCAGTTCCACACTTTCCGACATTCTCTTGAGAAACAGGAATGCAGCAAGCCCCATTCCCACTTCAATGGCAATGACCAGGTCAAAAAAAACTGTGATGAGAAAGGTAGTCAGAAGAACGGCAATATCGGAGCGTGAAGTTTTAAAAATTGAAAAGAATATTTTCAATTCACTCATGTTGTATGCGACCACCATTAACACGCCGGCGAGACAGGCCAGGGGTATGTATGCGGTCAGGGGGGATGCAACAATCAGAATAATAAGCAAGGTAAAGGCATGTATTATGCCCGATACCGGCGTAGATGCCCCGTTTTTAATGTTGGTGACAGTCCTGGCAATGGCTCCGGTGGCGGGAATACCGCCAAACATGGCCGAAAAAATATTTGCTCCCCCCTGGGCCACCAGTTCCATATTGGACCGGTGATTACCTCCGATCATACCATCGGCTACAACCGCCGACAACAGGGACTCAATGGCTCCCAGTGCAGCAATCGCCATGGCAGGTTGAAGCAGATTTTTAAAAGTTTCATAATCCACCCAATAAAAGCGGGGAACTGGAATGGTCGGGGAAATACTCCCAAACCGTGAGCCAACAGTTTCCACCGGAAAATCCAGATAATATACCACGAGGGTAGTTAATATGATTGCTACCAGTGATCCCGGAATCCGTGAAAATTTTCGGCTGAACAAAAGAATCAGGATAATCGTGAATACACCAATCCCAGCCGCATAAAAATTGATTGAATTCAATCCCAGCATCATAGCTTCCCATTTGCCAACAAAATCAGCGGGTAAATCATCTATCCGGAGGCCAAAAAAATCCCTGACCTGGGCAGAAAAAATAATCACTGCAATTCCTGTGGTAAAACCGACGATCAGCGTATATGGAAAATATTTGATCAGCTTTCCGAATTTCAATAATCCCATGAAACACTGACTAATCCCGAATAAAAATGCAAATTTATTACAATTCATCCCTCAAACCTGAAATTGATAAAAAATATTTAAGGT
>JAGTVG010000550.1 GCA_018224645.1 Cyclobacteriaceae bacterium | reverse complement strand
ACCTGGACGGCGAATTGAATGATGCATTGAGGTTCATCGACCGTTTCAGACTGGAGTATCTGGGGATCAAAGATCCTTATGAGCTTGATTTCGGGCCTGCCCAGCCTTTCCCTGTATTGCAGGATACTGAAAAGAAGGAGCAGGATCAGGTCATCCCTGAAGAAGTGGTCGAGGAAGAAGAAGATGATGATGGATTTTAACCGCTTAAATCCAGCCGGAAAACAGAACATGCACATAAATCTTTCGTTAATTAGATCGATCATGTAATCCCGCAAAGGATACAATCTGAAAGTTATATGGTGTAAGTTTGCTTTGTTAATATCCAATCATTGAAGTGGTTAAATCCCATTTGTATATTGCTATTCTTTTTTTCCTGTTTTTCCAGCTCTTCGTTCATGGAATTTCAGAAGCTTCTGCAGATCAGGAAACTGATTCGCTTCAGATTCATATGGAAATTCAGCAGGCAATTAACCTGATCAATATCGGCGATTATGATTCCGCTGAAAGTCTGCTTGATCATAGTTCCGAAATATCATTCAGGAATCAATACTGGTATCTGTACTTTCTCTCACAGACAGCAACAGCCAACCTGCTCGAAAAACAGGGAGATCTGAATGATGTGGTAAAGATCTACATTGAACTGATCCGTGTACTCGAAAAAAATCAGCGGTTCGAACTTCTGGCCCGGGCTTATGCGGAATTAGGAAGGGAATACATTGAATTTGAACTTTATAAAAAGGCAATCGGCTATTTTCTGCTTTCGAATGATTTTTATGAGAAATCAGGGAATGTCCGGGAAAAGATCGACAATCTTGCCCAACTGGGCAATTTATATATCCTGACTGAAAATTATCCACACGCAGAAAAGTATTTGACTGAAGCCGTAAGCTTTATGAAATCAAGTTTTCCCGGGGAAGACATCACCCGGATGTTGACGGATCTGGTGCTTGTTTATGAAAAAATGGGCGATACTGAAAAAATGCTGGAAATAAACCTGCAATTATTTGAGATCGCTAAAGGAAAAAGCGACCTTATCGCCATTGCCGCAAGTCTGAATAACCTGGGTTATAACTATGCGACACTGGGTGATCACGAAAAAGCACTAAAATATTTCCAGAATTCCTACTACACGAATAACCTGGTTAACCAGCCCGACCATAAAAAAGCTGCCGGATTGACCAATATCGGGATTACCTACGAAAATCTGGGGAGGGACCAGATTGCCATTGACACATTGCGGTCGGCCATAAAGATCTGGGAACGGGAAAATAATTTACTCCGGATCACTGAATTGAATACGATCATAGCCCGAATTTATTTACATCTCAAGGAATACGATGCTGCCGTAATTTTTTCCGATGCTGCGTTTCAGGCGGCCGAAAAATCAAATTCACCGGAGGGGCTTAGCAAATGTTATGAAACATATTCATTGATCTTCCAGGAAACGGATGATTTTGAAAAGGCATTATCATACCATAAGAAGTTCCTCCAATTGAACGATTCCATCCAAAATCTGGAAATCGCCCGTGAAAGGCTTTTAAACCAGCGCGAATTCTACGCCGAACAGGCAGAGAAGGAATTATCGTTAATTATTGCCGACAGGGAACTTAAGGATCTTATGATGCGCCAGATGCATCTGGAAAACGAAACCAGCCAGAAAGAAATTGCTTTACTGAAAAGTAATCAGGAATTGCAGGAACTGGAAAAGGAAAGGGCGCTCCAGGGGCTCGAACTGACACGGCAGGCCCTTGAGGCTGAAAAAAAAGACCGTGAAATAGAATATCTTCAGCAGCAGCAGGAATTGCAGAGACTTGCACTGGCCAGAAAGGATGCGGAAGAGAAGGAACAAAAAAAAAACCATTCAACTTCTTGAACAGCAAAGCCAGCTGCGGGAACAGCAGCTGGAACGTACAACATTGAGAAGAAGATTGGCCTTCATGACCATCGGCCTGCTCGTGATCATACTGATCCTGATCATCATCGGTTATATCCAGAAACGGAAGGACAATAAACTCCTCTCCCAACAAAAGGAATCGATCTTGAATATCAATAGGGAACTTGAAGAAAAAAATAATGAGATCGCCAGTCAGCGGGATAAAGTCGCAAATTCTTTTATTGAACTTGAAAATACCGTAGATGAGCTCAAGAAGACTCAGAAACAACTGATCGAAGCAGAGAAAATGGCTTCCATCGGTCAATTAACGGCCGGGATCGCCCATGAGATCAATAATCCCATCAATTTCGTCAGCTCCAATATCAATCCGCTGCGGATGAACCTTAAGGAGCTGAAGGAAATACTCGAAACCTACCGGATGGCTACAGCCAATGGGATAGAAAATGAAAAGATACAGTTTGCCAAAGAACTCGAAAAAAAATACGACCTGGATTATCTGATCGCCGAAGTGGATCTTTTACTGAATGGAATTTCAGAAGGTGCCTCAAGGACGAAGGAAATCGTACATGGCCTCCGCAATTTTTCCAGGGTTGATGAACATGAACTGCGCAGTGCAAGCGTACATGACGGTCTCGATTCAACGTTGCTGTTGTTGAACAATCTGTTTAAAAACAGGATTGAAATTGAAAAAATATATGATGAAAATCTTCAGTCCATTGATTGTTACCCAGGACAGCTGAATCAGGTTTTTATGAATATCCTGAACAACGCGGTTCAGGCCATTGAAGGTACCGGAAAAATAACCATAAAAACGAAAAGAATTAAAAACCGGGCAGTTATATGGATAACGGATACGGGGTCGGGAATACCCAGGGAACATATGACCCGGATTTTCGATCCGTTTTTTACCACGAAGGAGGTTGGTGAGGGAACCGGATTGGGACTCAGCATCTCCTATGGTATCATTCAACAGCATAAAGGAGAAATAAAAGTGATCAGCAAACCCGGCAGGGGTACCACCTTCAAGATAACCCTTCCAATCAGGCACACAGGGGAGCGATGAAATCCCTCAATGGAAACAGTCAAAGGAGCGATGATATTCTTTCGGGAGATGTCATCGCTTCAGTATATTTTATCACTCTATCTGGCTGAAAGTGAATAACTTTCATGATTTTAACGCTTCTATCTGCAAATAGTTAATGAATAATTGGGGTTAAGATCGCCGTTGAGATAAATTTCTGCAGGTAAATACCTATTTTTGTAATGATTTTATGGACCACCGGTGGATTATAAAGGAAAAACCAGAAGTTGAAAAAGTAGCCTTACTTTCTTCAGAAATAAATATTAATCCCGTTCTCGCTTCGATCCTGGTTCAGCGTAAAATCACCACTTATGAGGAAGCCAAAGCTTTTTTCCGTCCCTCACTCGATGGTTTACACGACCCGTTCCTGATGGAGGATATGGATATAGCCGTCGAAAGATTGAACAAGGCCATCCATCAGGGCGAAAATATCCTGATCTATGGAGATTATGATGTCGATGGCACCACCTCGGTAGCGCTCGTCTACAGTTACCTGAAGAAGATTTATTCGAATATACGGTACTATATCCCTGACAGATATTCCGAAGGGTACGGGATTTCCGCGGAAGGAATCAAATGGGCTGATAAAAATAACATTGACCTGATCATAAGCCTTGATTGCGGGATAAAAGCGTTGGAAATGACCCATGAAGCTACCGCCAGGGGAATTGATATTATCATTTGCGACCATCATTTGCCCGGATCCGTATTGCCGGAAGCATATGCCGTACTCGACCCGAAACGGAAGGAGTGCAGGTACCCCTATAAGGAATTGTCCGGTTGTGGCGTAGGGTTTAAATTCATGGAAGCATTTTCAATTAAGAATAAACTGGATGTAAACCAGTTATATCTTTATCTGGATTTTCTGGCCGTGAGCATAGCATCCGACATTGTGCCTATTGATGGGGAGAACAGGATCCTTGCCTATTATGGCCTTGAAAAATTGAACAATGATCCGCGGCCGGGTTTAAAGGCTTTGATCGACGTGGCAGGCCTGCGAGGAAAAGTCACCATTTCCGGAATTGTCTTTGGCATAGGCCCCAGGATCAATGCGGCAGGAAGAATGACCCATGCCGGGCTTGCTGTCGAGTTGTTGTTGTCTGATTCCTATAAGAGCGCCGAACATATTGCCCTGGAGGTGAACAGCAATAATGACGAACGGCGGAATTTCGATGCCAACATCACCAGCGAAGCCCTGAGAATGATCGAGGATGACATCAGGAGGAAAAATGCAAAATCGACCGTATTGTATAAAAGTGACTGGCATAAGGGTGTAATCGGGATTGTCGCCTCAAGATGCATAGATAAATTTTACCGGCCCACCATTATCCTCACTCAATCCAATAACAAGGCTACCGGATCCGCCAGATCGGTTGATGGATTCGATGTATACGAGGCCATTGCCGAATGTTCCGATCTGCTCGATCAATATGGCGGACACAGATATGCCGCAGGATTGACATTACCCCTGGATAAAATAACCGCATTCATCGAAAAATTTGAAAAAATCGTGGAGGAACGGATTACCGAGGAACAGCTGATACCGCGGATCGATATTGACCAGATGATCGACCTGGATATCATCACACCTAAATTTCTTGAAATAATCAAACAAATGTCGCCTTTTGGTCCTGCCAATATGCAACCCGTTTTCCTGTCAGAAAAATTATACGTTTCTGCCAGGCCAAGGCTCCTGAAACATGAACATCTGAAATTTTATGTCCATCAGGACGGGAATGATGTGGTTTTTGAAACCATTGGATTTGGTCTGGCGCAGTATTTTGAATTGATCAACAGCGGTATGCGGTTTAAAATGGCCTATGCCATTGAGGAAAATAATTATCTGGGACAGACAACAATACAATTATTAGCCAAGGATATAAAATTTGATTGATGGGCCAGCAATTACGAGCCGAAAATCTATATAAAAAATATAAAAAAAGGACGGTTGTTGAAAACGTTACAGTTCACGTTGAACAGGGTGAGATTGTTGGTCTGCTGGGTCCGAACGGAGCTGGAAAAACCACCTCTTTTTACATGATCGTTGGACTCATAAAGCCGAATTCAGGTGAAATATTTCTGGATTCAACCAACATCACCTCCCTGCCGATGTATAAACGCGCTCAGCTGGGGATCGGGTATCTTGCCCAGGAACCCTCTGTATTCCGTTCCCTGACCGTGGAGGAAAACCTCATGACCGTCCTTGAGATGTCCAGCCTTTCAAAAAAAGAACAGAAGAAAAAAATGGAATCATTGATTCAGGAATTCAGCCTTATGCACGTCAGGAAGAATAAGGGGGTCCTGCTTTCGGGCGGTGAAAGAAGAAGGACCGAGATTGCCAGGGCTCTTGCGGTGGATCCGAAATTCATATTGCTTGACGAGCCGTTTGCAGGCGTGGACCCGATCGCCGTTGAAGAGATCCAGAGCATTGTGGCCCGCCTTAAAAATAAAAATATTGGCATTCTGATCACTGATCACAATGTCAATGAAACCTTATCCATTACAGATCGTGCATATTTAATGTTCGAAGGGAAATTATTGAAAGCAGGAAGTGCAGAAGAACTGGCCACCGATGAACAGGTTAGAAGGGTATACCTCGGTCAGCATTTCGAACTTAAAAGAAAAATCTAAACCTTATCAGTGGAAATCATTAATTCCATATTTAGTTGGGTGATGAAAAAGCGCATGCATCAGATTGCGCTTTTTCGCAAATACCCGAACGAGGTCCAGGATGAATTGTTTCAGAAATTGATTGAAACCGCCAGGGATACCCAGTTCGGCAGGGAACATAATTTTGCAAGCATCAATAATGTGCAGCAATTCCGGGAAAATGTCCCCGTCAGGAACTATGAACAACTCTTTCCCTATATTGAGAAACTATTGAAGGGCGAACAGCAGATCCTCTGGCCTTCTGAAGTGAGTTGGTTCGCTAAATCATCAGGCACCACGAATGACCGGAGCAAATTTATTCCTGTTACGAGTGAAGCCCTGGAGGATTGCCATTTCAAGGGAGGAAAAGACATGATCTCCATTTATCTGGATAATTATCCTGATTCTAAAATAATT
>JAGTVG010000549.1 GCA_018224645.1 Cyclobacteriaceae bacterium | reverse complement strand
TACGAAGGTGATATGTGTACCTGATACATCCATGTATTTCATTAATTTGGCATCTATCTGACCCTTAAGGGAGGAAACAGACAAAAGCAAAATGATAAGAATATTGATCAGTCTCATGATTAAAAAATATTAACACTTTATTATTCAATTTCCATAAAATGGGTGTCAGCAAAAATCCATTATAAGATTAAAATCTTTGGGAACAGATTGGTAGAGATTGTACCTCAGATTTTCAATGCTATCCATGGGTAAATATACACGAATTTTTAAAACCCCGGACATTAAAATCCATCCCCCGGAGCTTTGCAGACGGGAACGTGCAGGACGGGGAATTTCACTGAATTTGCAATAAAACATTTTTCGTTTGCCTTGCTGTGCAGGGCATTGGCCTTATCAATCTTCAACTCATCCGTAATCGAGACAATGGGATTTAAGGTGACCTCCGTAAAATGGCCTCCCCCATCCGGTGTTTCTTCCATGATCCCTGTCGCATGATCCTCATAGGCGGTAACCACTATCCCCGCCTCGGCACAAAGGTGCAAATACCACAACATATGACATGAGGAAAGGGCCGCAACAAATAATTCCTCCGGATTATACCGTTCGGGATCGCCCAGGAATGCCGGATCGGATGATCCGGATATTTCAGCTTTCTTTTCGGCCTGAATGGAATGACTCCGTTCGTAGGCCCGGTAATTCCGGGTTCCTTCTCCAAGGTTCCCGGTCCAGCGTATCCTTAATTTATATCTATGCCTTCTGTTCATTCATTTAAATTTGACTTATGATCGGGTCCGGATCAACAGAAATTCCATAATCAGTTATCTGTAACTTTGTTGTAAGAAACCGGGTTGTTCAGAATAAGATACTGGGAATCCTTAAGTTTTAGAATTTTTCTCAGGTTTCCTTTGTCCATCGTAACCCTTGGTCTTGTGGCAAATCCTTCGGATGCACAAAATAAAGCAATATTCTGCGACACGGTTCCGGCATCGATGGCTGCCCACTCCAACCGCTGATCCTCTTCACCAGCATTGAATCTGGAAATATCCGATACCATCAGACATATGACCGGTGCCTGAGCAGCCTCCGGTTGGCTGCCGGCCGCAAGATCCCTGAAATCACCTTCGGCAACCAGGTTCAGCAGGTGCTCTGCCGCATCGTAAATATAAATACCGGATTTTAGTAAGATATATAAATCAATATCCTGGGCATTCAGGGCCGATGGCGCCGTCCTTTTGCCGGTTTCCCTCCTGTTCATGCCATTCGCCGACCAGGCAAGGTCTGACAGGTCCTGAAGGATCAGACCTGCCGTATCCCAGTCGGTGGTCGAGGATCTTAAAGATAAGGCTTTCATCACGGATATTCCCCTGTCAGTATTGGGAGGTAATAGCCGGATGAACTTCGGTGCCTGGGCAGACAACATTCCTGTCAAAAATAATAATTCCAGGCAAATGATCAGCTTTTTCATATAGATCGAGGTTATTGGGTGTTCAAAAAAGTCCAGAAAAATATCTGCACCAGTTAATCCGTTGTGATGAGCATGAATTTAAGGATTCCTGCTGTTTTATCATGCCGGAAATCGCAGAAATAATTTGATTCTTCTTCTGCATCGGGACCTCCGGGACGGCCTGGCTGCGAGCCGTCGGCACAGGCTTTGGCCGCCGGTGCCTGTCCGGCAGACCAACCTGCGGGTAAGCAGGCAGGAAAAAAAGATGAATATTTGGATTGATTATTACCCTGGAAACCTGTAATTTCCTTCGATTCCAGATATCTTCAAGGCTAAACTACACCTCAAGGCTTTAAATATCGTGAACGTGTTGTTTAAATCCTTTGAAAGAATCGGGGTTAACAACATTCCTCAGCGGAACATTTCAACGGAAGGACAGAAATTGTTCTGGAAATTAACCATAACTGCTTGCTTTCCAGGCTGTTTCAGAGGGAATGTATAATTGAACCGGGTCATTCTGCTCTACTGACTGGTTTATGATGGATCACCATATTTAAGCGCTTCCTCCTGAAGAACCTCATGGTTATTTTCCCCTTGACGTTCCATTTCTGAATTGATTTCTGCCCCGAGAAGTATGATAAAGGCGGTGAGAAAAAACCACAACATCAGGATAATTACAGCTGCAAAACTTCCATAGGTTTTTTCATAACTGCCAAAATTGTTCACATATAGGGTAAATAGCATGGATCCAAGCACCCAGAGTATGGTGGCAATTATAGCTCCCCAATTCAGCCATCTGAATTCTGTTTTTTTCCGGTCCGGTGCTATTCTATAAATCAATCCCAGGGCCAGAATGATGATCCCTGCCATTAATAGCCATCGCAGCCAGCTTATCCCGGTTTGCAGGAAGGAAGGTAAACCCAGTGTATCAATGAAAGCCGGGAAACCAACGACAAAAATAATGCATAAAAATCCGGCGATTATGCCACCGATGGTGAAGAGAATGGTGATACCGTTTTTCCTGAAAAAATTTCGTTCATCTATTTCATTGTAGGCGATGTTCACACCTTCAAAGACAGCTGAGGTACCCTTATTGGCACTCCAGAAACTGATAAGAATGCTGATAACCAGGCTCCAGCCCAGGGTTTGATCAGACTGTCCTGCCAGCCGATGAAGTATTCCGGATAACATCTGTTGGGTCTGATCCGGTAAATTAGTGGCAATCTGGCTCATCTGCTGCTCAACATGGGCAGCATCCATCACCAATCCATATATTGAAATGATCGCTGCAAAAGTGGGAAACAAAGCCAGAAAAAAATAAAAAGCCACGCCCGCTGATACTACCTGCACATGATCATGTTTTATCTGTTCCATCACCCGTGAAACAAATCCTTTCAAATCCTTCAGGGAAGTTATTCCTGATTTTTCAGGCTTAATTCCCCTGTTATTACGTATTTGCCTGCTATTGCTCATGCTGGAACCAGAAATATGAATGCTTAATACAGGAATGATAGCATGTGTGATCCCTTATAATAGTTTATAAAATTTTGTCCTTAATTCAAAAAGGTTAGGTTTATTTCGATTTTTACCGTGGATGAATTTTAATCCGGAGTATCGGGAAGGAACTTTTGGAAACTTGAAAATAGAATCAGATTTCTCAGGACTTAAGCATGAATATACCTCAGCATACTGAAGCACATCTGGACTGGCGGATTATGAAATCGGAATTCGCTTAAACTTGTTCATTTATATAAGGGTGCAACTTGCGTTACCTGGGCAAATCTGGATGAATACCCTGTACCGGCTATAAATGCGCAATTTTAACCACCGTATTATAATTTCTGGTCGTGATATCCAGGCCGAATTCTGTATCCAGTATTTTCATGGCATCGGTCGTTTTTGTTTTCTCCAAATCAAGGACGCTGAATACGGCTATATCTGTCCGGCGAATGATCTGAAAGGAACAATCATCGGAACGATAGGGAATTTTCAGGCTTGTTTCTATTTTTTCCCGCAGGAAGGTCACATAAAGTCTGATATCAGGTGTCAGATTGATCTCTTTAAATGGATCTGAATTTACGATCTCCGGTATTTTTTCAAATGGAAGTATGATTGTCCGGATCAGAAAGCCAAAATCCCTTTCCAGGGCTCCGCTGATATTCTCCGTCAATTTCTCGTTACCTTCAAAAACAACATTGCCCGAAGCCAGCAGGGTTTTTACATTTCGGAATCCTTCTTTTTCAAAGGTAATTTTCAGTTCCTGCATTGGCACCTTTTTATGTCCCCCGACATTGATCCCCCGCAGAAACGCTGTAAATTTTCCCATGATTCAATGATTTATAAATGCGAAAAAAAACCCTGATACGATAAATATAGCCAGAAATCATTACTGAATCAGGTAAAAAATGATTTTACTCGTCCATTTTATAGAACCGGTATCTCCCGGTCGGTACATATTCTATGCCACCCGAGCTTTCAGCCAGGTGAAATTCCACTTCATGACCATTTTTCACATCGATAAATTTCATTTTTTCCTGCGAGGAGTAACTTTTTCTTCTGCCTTTGCAAAATTACCTGTTAAATACTTTCCCAGACCGCTCTGGCATAAGTGTTTGCACCGGCAAAACGCCCGGGGTCATTTGTGCCATTATTTTATTCAATTACAATTACATCTATGAATATTTCG
>JAGTVG010000548.1 GCA_018224645.1 Cyclobacteriaceae bacterium | reverse complement strand
TGCCCTAACCTACACTGATCTCTGATGAAATGTTATTTAACCTGTTGCTTTATCCTTATTAGTATAAATTTATTCGCTCAACAAGTTCAATGGTCCTCAAAAATTCTCGATTTCTCCACGCAGTTTGAAACGGATGATTTTTCCGCGATCAAATTGCTGGGGCCACCGGATGTACCTGCGGAAGGAGGCAGGCATCCAGCCGCGTGGATGGCAGGTTCACCGGATGGTAAGGAATTTCTTGCCGTGGGATTTGACTCAGCCATCAATGTACGGCAGATAGCCATTTTCGAAACCTTTAATCCAGGCGCAATTTATAAGGTTTATTTATATGATGAGCGGAACATCCTGCATGTAATTGGGACCCTGGAACCTAAACCAGCCAACAACCAGAGCCGGGTGTTGCATATTTTAATCGATGAAACCCCATATAAGGTTAATGCCCTCCGGCTGATCATCGATGGTTCCCGTGTTCCCGGATTTAATGCCATCGATGCCATTGGAATTTCGAATTCAAGTGAGTTGATCCAGAAAAGGAAGAATTTTGCCTACAGGACAAATCCCAGGTTAAAAACTGAAGAAGTAAACCTCAATGCGGCGGAAGAAGAATCGGATACACGGCCGGTATTTTCCGACAGGATGAAAAGGCTATATTTTACCCGCGGATACAGCAGTAAAAATACCGGTAGTAAGAGCGATCCTGGAGATATCATGGTTGTTATTTATAGTGAGGCGAATAATTCCTTTACCAATCCCATGTATATGGGCGATGAGATCAATAACATCGGTTTTAATACCTCAAACGGGATACTGATGGATGGAGAAACAGAAAAATTATTGATTGGGAATGTTACGGGAAATCCGTCTAAAGTAGATGCCAATATTGTTCTGGTGGGAAAAGATGAGCAGGGGGCCTGGTCATCGGTGGAAGAACAGGATATCCGGAAATCCGGTATATTCGACCTCGATGTTGATTATCATATCACGGGCGACGGTAAAGCGATGTTCCTGGCTGCTGAAAGAAAAAACAGCCTTGGCGGCCGGGATATTTATGTTTCCTTGAATACAGGGAAAAATAAATGGAGTGAACCTGAAAATCTTGGCGCTATCATCAATTCAGTCGAGGATGAATATGCCCCGTTTTTTTCAATGGCCGAAAATGCACTCTACTTTGCATCGAGAGGCCATGGAGGAATGGGAGGAAGCGACATATTCCGGGTGATCAGGCTGGATGAAGGCTATACAAACTGGTCCGAGCCGGAAAATATTGGTGCGGATATAAATTCAGAGATGGATGAAAAATATTTTTATTTTGATGATGCGGACGAATCAGCCTATTTTGCCAGGGCAAAGGATGACAGGGTATATGGTATCTTTACGGTTGAACGGCCGGAATTCATCGATCCGAATCCTGGGGTGACGGTAAAAGGCAGGGTGACCGGTGGGAATCAGCCAGTAGCCGCTGCCATATCATTGTTTACCGTCCCGGAAAACCAGATGTATGCCGTTACTTTTTCTGATGAAACCACGGGTTTATACAATATCCTTTTGCGGTCGGGGTATGATTACCAGGTTGTAGGGGAAAGGGAAGGATTTAAACCGGTTGAAATGACACTTTCCCTTGAAAACAGAAAAACCCCCTATTCATATGATCTGAATTTGAATCTTTCAGAAGAATTGATAGAAGAGTCGCCGGAACTTCAGGATGAAATTGCTGCAATCCGTGAACCGGCGGAGAGCCCCTCACAGGAAAGAGCGGTTGTGGCACCTTTCCCCCAGGTTACTGCCATGGCTAAAAACGATGAATCCTTAAAAACAACGGCCACAGAACCAGAAAAGCTTGATCCACGATCCAAAGCGGATAAACTGGCAAGTCTGCCCCGGAAAGAGGATGAAAGTGAAGGACAGCAGCAGGAACCGCCCGTATCGGCTGAAACCACATCGACCGGGTCCGGGGAAACTAAACCGGCGGCAGGGTCCGGGATATCCACACAGACAGGACCTGATAAGTCCGAGGTTATACAGCCGGTTGAATCTGCAGCAGCTATGCCGGATGAGCCTGATCCAAAACAACCTTCCGAACCTGCAGAAAAACGAAAAAATACAAAAACTGAAGTCAGCACTGAAAGTCTTGTCAGATTCAGTTTTAATTCTGCAGAACTTATGCCTGAAACTATGGCCATTTTGGATGCAATTGCCGGATTCCTGCAGCGGCATGAAATGATCAAACTGGAGATAGGCGGTTTTACAGACCATATCGGCGATGAGACGTACAACATGGAATTGGGGAAAAGGAGGGCTATGGCTGTAAAAAGTTATCTCACCACATCAGGGATAGCCCGCAACCGCATCAGGATCATTGGTTTCGGAGAAAAGATGCCCATCGTCTTAAGCACGGATCCTGATCGGCTTATGACGAATCGCCGGGTTGAATTTAACTTTACGAAATAAATCCTGTCCCGTTATTATTACTCTGAACCTATTGTTTTGGAGTAAAACCTGTATATTTTTTAAAAGCGGCGTAAAAAGGGGATTTCGAATTAAAACCGGATTTTACCGCGATGACATCTATGGTAAATTTATTAAAATCAGGAGAAAACAAAAGTTCCTTGGCAAATTCTATCCTGAAAGCATTCAGATATCCTGTTTGAAAAACTTAAGCTGGGCCATTGAACATCTATGGCTATTCTGGCTGGCACCAGTAGTGGGGGCCCTGCTTTCAGGTTGGGTCTATCGGCTACTTTCTCCTGAAAAAGGGGAATTACCTGAAATTGAGACCCTTCAACCGACCGCTGTAGTCTGAAAAAAAATTAAACCCGGGAAATGGCAGAACAATTCTGTCTTTTCCCGGTTTAATCATTTGTTTTATACTATTAATGAAAATGTTTTTTAATTTATTTTGCCAGGCATAAATAAAAAATTACTTAAATCATATATCATGAGGAAAATTTTACTGTTGATTGGTATTTTCTCGTTCGTTCAACTGTCTGCCCAGGAAACTGATACAACCTACTGGAGGAAGGCATTCGAAGGATCATTGAGTTTCAACCAGGCTTCTTTTTCAGATAACTGGACTGCCGGAGGAGTAAATTCGGTTGGATTGAATGCACTGCTCAAATACAAGGCAAATTATTTGAAAGGTAAACATTCCTGGGACAATGAAATTGACCTGTTGTTCGGATATATTAACAGTGGGGACCAGGGTTACCGGAAAAATAATGACCGGCTCTTTCTTGACACAAAATATGGGTATGCCCTTTCTCCCAAGTGGAATATGTTCGGGTCGTTGAATTTACTTTCACAGTTCGCCAAGGGATACCAGTATGAAAAGGACAGCCTGGACCGGGAAGTTTCCTTCCTTGTTTCCGAGTTTATGGCTCCCGGTTTTATTACGGCAGCCTGGGGTTTTGAATATGTTCCCAAACCGCATTTCAAGCTAAGGCTTTCACCATTTGCCCCGAGACTTACCGTGGTAAGGAACAAGGAATTGTATTTGAATGTTGAAAATAATTACGGGGTTGATATCGGGGAAACCACACGCTGGGAATGGCTTGCCTTCCAGCTTCTCGCTGAATTTAATAAAGACCTCAGTGAAACCGTCAATCTGAACTTCCGGTACATGATGTACGCCAATTATCAGACCCTTGAGCTGGATAGGATTGATCATCGTCTGGATGCAAACCTGAGCTTTAAAATCGCCAGGTATTTTAATGTGATCCTGACGGCTATCATCGTGTATGACTATGACCAGGTTGATGAGATACAATTCAGCGAAGCATTGGGAATAGGATTCGTGTATACATTTAAAAATTATACGGAAGATTAATTTCACGACTGTCCGCCAATCAGATCCTCCAGGGTAAGATATAATCGTAACCAGCGGAATCTGAATATCCTGTGGAGATTAAACGTGGAGATGTGACGATGTGGGGAATCGACGATGTGGAGCAGTGGATCCCGTCACCCTCGTCCTGGCCGGGGACTGAAGGATGCACGACCTCACGCATGGGCGTGATCATGGGCAGCAACGGAGACTGGCAAAATCAATCATTTATACATCAGATAACCAAGGGGTTAACCCTTACGCTGATAAAATCGGGAGAGCCCCCGGGCGAATAAATGGTAAATATTCCGGGTTAATATTAATTCACTCAATATCAATTCTCCCCGGAGACATCGATCCAAAGATCGGTTCGAAACGTGGCCGGGATGGTTTGGGTGTGGATCCTTTTTCTCCCATTTTCCTGCCTATTTAGCCGGCAGGGAGGACAACCGGTAACAAATCATGCCATCACCCGGAATGATGGCATGAATTTGAATGCATAACCTTTTTGTTTTAAAATCAGTAAACTTTTATATGAAATACATTAAATTTCCGGTGTTTTTTACCTCTGCATTTTTAATGATCTATGCCTTGCTGCCATCGCTGGGAGCCCCTTTTTTTATTGTTTTTGTATTTTTTATCCTGATGCTCGCATTTTTATTCTGGATGGTTTACAGGATCCTGAAAGACGGGGAACCAAGCGGCAGAAAATTCACCGAACACTGGTATGACGATGTAGATATACCCCGCAATAATCCCAGGTGATATTTCCAACCCACCTGACAAATTGACCTTGAAAAACTGTCAGATTTTGCAGAAAAAATGAATGGCATAATTTATGAAGATTTCTTCATGTGTTATAAATTTGCAAACTAAGATAATTGATTTCATATGGCAGTCGAATCAGTAAATTCATTAGCTGACTTTAAAAAGAAAAATGATGGTGTTTCCAGGTCTTATTTACTTTTATATAAAGGGGGATCGGAACAAAGTGAATGCGCCAGGAGGAATGTTGAGGCTGTGGCCGGAAAAAATGATGAAGTAAAGATATTTTCGGCAGATGTACAGGAAGTCCGGGACATTCACGGTAATTATCATATCACAACGGTCCCGGCCCTGATTGAGTTTGAAATGGGGGAATACCGGAATATATTCAAAGGATGTCATCAGAAGGATTTCTATCAGACCCTGCTGGACCATATCATCTTTGAGGCGAGGGCGGCAGAACGTCCACAGAAAAATGTTACGGTATACACTACTCCTTCCTGTCCGTGGTGTACTACGTTAAAAACTTATTTGCGTAAAAACGGGATCAGGTTTACTGATGTCGATGTTTCCAGGGATCAGCAGGCTGCACAGGATATGGTGAGAAAAAGCGGGCAGCAGGGGGTTCCACAAACAGATATCAACGGCCAGATGATCATCGGCTTTGACCAGAAAAAACTTAATCAATTATTAGAAATAAAAATGAACTGATATGAGAGAATTACAACCCGTAAATCAGAATGTCATTTTGGATGTTTCGGAGGAAACCAATGAACAGCGGACTGCCAGTGGAATCATCATTCCCGATACGGCTAAGGAAAGGCCCAAATTTGCCAGGGTGATTGCCATGAGCAACATTGATGGCCCTGAGATCGCCATGGGTGATACCGTATTTTTTAAAGAGTATTCAGGGACTGAGATCGAAATGGATGGCAAAAAATATCTTGTTGTTCCATATGCGGATATCCTGGCCAAACTGGTGGAAACTGAGAAAATATAAGCCCCAGGCATCATATCCTGTACATTTATAATCCGGGCACTCATATTCCGGGAGATATGATTCCCGGTTAGAAAATTGCAGGCCTCGATTCAGGTCAAATGGGTAACCTGGCTCTTGCCATCATTCCGGGTGATGGCAGAGGTCAGGTTTTAGGGACATTTTACAGTCCTTTTGACCGGCTTCATCGTTGATTTGCTTATATTCGCCACAATAACAATCTCTGCGCCTGTAATCATGAAGGTCGATACCATGCGTAATGTGGATAGGTGGGCAGGAATTCCGCTTACCTTCCTGTTCTCCATTTTTTTATGGCTTTATGAAAAGATCTTTCTAAAAAAACAGAAAAATCCGGACATCAGGCGTACACTTTTTATTGAACTGTCGGAAATGGGCAGTGCCATACTCGTAGATCCGGCCATGCGTAAACTCCGGAAAAATGCCAATGCCGGATTGTTTTTTGGCATCTTCACCAATAATTATAAAAGCTTGAAAATACTGGAAACCATACCCGAGGATCATATTTTCCGAATGCGGTCCGATAACCTCTTTATCCTGGGATTGGATGTTCTTAAATTTATGGCCTGGTGCAGACAGAAAAAAATCACGGCCATCATTGATCTTGAGCTTTTTTCCAGATTTACTGCCCTGCTTTCGGGGTTGAGCGGAGCCCGGTCGAGGGTGGGATTTTCGACTTTTCATGATGAAGGGATGTACCGTGGAACCATCATCAATTTTCCGGTAAGATACAATCCTCATGTGCATATTTCCATCAATTTTATGTCACTGGTGAACAGGGCTTTGGGATTTTTTGACACACCTTATGCCACCGAACCTGTTTTTCCCGATGAGATCAGGCTGGAGAAAGCCAGGATCCGCCAGGAAGATGTCGCAGTGGTCAGGCAGAAGATCCGGAACCTTTATCCTGCATACGATGACGAAAAAATTGTTCTGATCAACGTAAATGCCTCAGATCTTTTGCCACAGCGCCGCTGGTTGCCCGAAAATTTTGAAAATACAGGCCGGACAATCCTGGAAACATATGATAATGTGCTGATTGTGGCCACAGGCGCACCCATAGAAAGAGATTATGTTGAAAAGGTAGTCGCCGGGATAAACCATGCCAGATGTG
>JAGTVG010000547.1 GCA_018224645.1 Cyclobacteriaceae bacterium | reverse complement strand
TCTATTTTTATATCCCCCAGGTGTATACCGATTCTCAGAGGCACTTTTAGATCAAATGCCAATTCCTTCTGGACCTCAAGCGCACATTCAACGGCTTCGATGGCGGAAGGAAAAATGCTCAGGCTCCCGTCACCGTAATAGTGAAGAATATTGCCCCGGTATCGACGGGTATGTTTTTCAAGGACGGAACGGTGCCTTTTGATCATGTTTATTGCATAATTCTCGTCTTTCTGCATCAGGGATGTATATCCGACAATGTCAGTGAACATGACGGCAGCTAACCTTCGATCCGATACGATATTTTCCGGCTGATCTGACATGCTAATGGTTATGTTACGAATTTACATATTTGCATCAAGAGTGAGAAATGAAATCTTTCAATTGCATCAGGATTAAGAAGCGATGCTTTTTTCCCGAAACCTTCTTTTTTTTTCCATTCAGAAAGTGTAAAATAGGGCAACAACTTACTGAAAAGGCTGGATAAATGAAAAACAGCCGGATAAATACCTTGGAGTTCCTGGAATTGAAGTATATTATAATTGGATTATTGATATATGGGATTCTTTTAAAGTGAAACCAATGAAGGAAGAAAAACCTGACCTCACATATGTTGAAAAAATATCATCCCTGCTGGATTCAAAATACAGGATACCTGGAACCAGGTTCAGGTTTGGACTGGATCCGGTCATCGGGTTGTTGCCTTTTGCCGGTGATTCGGTGACTTTTCTGATCTCAAGCGGCCTGGTGTTGGTCATGATAAGAAACGGGGCCAGCGGAAAAGTGATTGTAAAGATGATTGGAAATGTATTGCTTGATACGATCATCGGCAGTATTCCGGTGATCGGTACGGTTTTCGACATTTTTTATAAAGCCAATAACCGGAATGTCAGGCTACTGAAAGAGCATTATGGAGAAGGCAAACATAAAGGAAGCGGTATGAAGATCATTATCACGGTCGGCATTCTCCTGTTGCTGATATTCATCCTCTTTATTTATTTGACCATTGCACTGATCATCTATCTGGCTGGTTTACTGTAAATAAAGGTTAATTAAGCAATAATTGGATATGAAGTGGAAACTTAAATCTCTGATAGTAATCCTTCTGCCAGGCTTTTGCTTGTCTGGAAGCTGGATATTACCGGGAATATCCACGCAAACTCGGGTTGTCTGGGAAAGCATCAAACCCTTTTTCACACCTCCGGAGAAATATCTGGGCAAATACGGCAACTATCCCAATCCCCTTGAATGCTATAACGGGGAGAAAGTAAAAACCAAAAAACAATGGCCGGACAGGAGAAAGGAGATTCTGGATTACTGGCATGGAAAGATGGGGGAATGGCCACCGTTTATTGAAAACCAGCAAATGGAAATCCTGGAAACCATTCACCGGGAAGATTTCATCCAGAAAAAAATACGTTTTAAATGGACTCCGGTTGAAACCACCGAAGGATATCTGCTCATCCCCAACCGGAAGGGGAGAATGCCGGCCGTAGTGACTGTTTATTATGAGCCTGAAACCTCAATCGGGTTCGGACAGCCCGGTCGCGATTTTGCCTTTCAGCTTACAAAACGCGGATTCGTGACTTTATCAATCGGGACGAAAAAGGCTACGGAAGCAAAAACGTATTCCATATATTATCCGGATATCGGTCATGCATCCGTACAGCCACTGTCCATGCTGGCCTATGCCGCGGGGAATGCATGGTATCTTTTATCCGGTCTCGAATTTGTTGATTCAACCCGGATAGGCATCATGGGGCATTCTTTCGGGGGCAAATGGGCCATGTTTGCCTCGTGTTTATTTGAGGGTTATGCCTGTACCGTATGGTCAGATCCCGGGATCGTTTTCGACGAGGAACGTCCGGATATCAATTACTGGGAACCCTGGTACCTGGGATATGATCCTCCGCCCTGGCGGAAAAGGGGCCTGATCACTGCAGAAAATCCTGCCGGAGGCATATACCCACAATTGCGGGCAGAGGGGCATGATCTGACGGAATTGCATGCGTTGATGGCCCCGCGTCCTTTCCTGGTTTCCGGAGGATCGGAAGATTCCCCGCCACGGTGGACCGCACTGAACCACACCATAGCAGTCAACCGGCTGCTGGGATTTGAAAACCGTGTAGCCATGACCAACCGGTCAGAACATACACCCGATTCGCTGTCCAATGCTCAGGCTTATCAGTTTTTTGAATACTTCCTGAAAAAATGAGGCATTAAAAATGAAAAATGAAAAATGAAAATAATCGCTGACAGTATACGATCCTTCATCAACCATCATAATGATAGCGGCAAGCAATAATCATCAATTCGATGTCATTCACCTGGTACACAAGTCTGTGTTCCCGATCGATTCTTCGTGACCAGTATCCGGCTAAATCAAATTTGAGAAGTTCCGGGTTACCTGTGCCTTCAAATGGAGTCCTTTGTATTGATTTGATAAGTTCATTTATTTTCCGGACTATCTTTATGTCCACCTTCTGCCAGTACAGGTAATCTTCCCAGGCATTTTCCGTGAACGTCAGAACCATTAATCTTTCAATTCAGGTCTGACAGTTTTTCCTGATTTTAATTGTTGTATCGATTCATATAATCGATCTGCATTCTTTTTTGAACTTAACAGGTGCAAGGTTTCCATCATCGAGTTATACTCATCCAATGAAATCACTACAGCTCCTTTTCCTGTTTTTCTTTTAATTATCAAGGTTTCATTATTATCTTCAACGTTGTC
>JAGTVG010000546.1 GCA_018224645.1 Cyclobacteriaceae bacterium | reverse complement strand
GTCATATAAATGATTTTCCAATTCCTTTATATCACCATCTTCCATATATGGGCTCTTCCTTAATTTTCTTATCCAGGTATTTATTGCTTTTTCAAGATCGAACATTGCAGCAAGTTTATGTTAATGACTGTTCCCAAAATTTAGAAAGCACTCCGTGTAGAAAATTCCATTGTTCTTTTTCAACAATGAGTTCCTGTTTCCCACGTTCCGTGATTGAATAATATTTTCTTAGCTTTTCACCTGGCTTTCCTTGCCATTCTGAAGTAATAAATCCTTCCTTTTCCATTCTATGCAAAACAGGATAAACCATGCCATCAGACCATTTCAAAGTGCCACCGGTTAGCTTTTTCACATTCTGGATGATCTGATAGCCATAGCTGTCACCTCTTTTCAACACAGAAAGTATCAAAGGTTTTGTCGATGCAGCCATTAATCCTTTTGAAAAATCCATTACCTTGATAGTTTATGTACATAGATAATCAAAGTAAATATAAAAATCAAGGATTAAGATGATAATTTGATACAATTTCAAATTGTGGGGCATCAGAGGGCTCCATCGCCAACTTTCTTTATCGTTTTTATTTTTTATTTAAACCTTAACATCACCGGACGGTGATCCGATATCCAGTCCAGGTAGGCGGCATCACACCGGTCGAAGGCAAAAACCTCCGTTTTCAGGTCCTCTGCAAAAAGCTCATCCGTTGCCAGGAAATGATCGATATGGCTGGGCCAGGAGGGATAGGACCATAATTCCGGATTACCCCGGGCTATTCCCATATCCAGAAAACGGTAGTTCAGACTGTCTGCCAGAAAATCATAAAAAACATTTTCCGGTTGACCGGGTGCATCAATCTCATCGTTGAAATCACCCAGGATCAGCACTTTTTCGGCCGGTAATTTTTCATCAACATACGATTTGAGCAGGATACCTGCCATACGTCGCCTGGATTCATTCTCGCTACCCGAACAGCATTTCAGATGGATATTGATGAGGAACATCCGGATCCCGGAATGATGTTCGACACTGATCAACAGCGGAGGCCTTGGAAAGGCTTCCGGTTCATTTTCGAAAAGAGAAACCGGCTGACCGATAAGCGTAACTTCTGAGGTTTTGTATAAAAAGGCCGGATTCAGGTCTGAAACCTCCAGGATTACGGCTTGCCAGCCCTGCAGGAGGTTTGTAAGGCTCTCCAGGTCTTCTTCCGAAACAATTTCCTGGAAGGCGATCAGATCCGGATCGGCCCTGCGGATAATATCCGCCAATGCAACTATTGTGATCTCACCGAGGAGCGGGAATTC
This sequence comes from Cyclobacteriaceae bacterium, assembly GCA_018224645.1. GTDB lineage: Bacteria > Bacteroidota > Bacteroidia > Cytophagales > Cyclobacteriaceae > JAGTVG01. The sequence goes on along the minus strand of JAGTVG010000546.1, from coordinate 9,384 downwards.
CCTGACATTCCAGGTAACGATTTCAAAAGTGGAGGGCCCGGTTTCCACGAGACAATCCCCGATATCCAGGGCATATCGATCCGTGCCATCCGGCATCGCAACTTCTCCACAGGAATATAACAGGTACATCAGGAATACAGCCGGGAACAAAAAATTTCTGAACATCGCGAACGGAATTATATATCCTTGATAACGATCGTGTTTGCCCATTGATCACCAAACCTTTTCCTGTCCGATGAAAAGATCATGAACGCATCGATGAATTGAAAGACAGGGATCAGCAGGGAGATATTCCGCATCAGGCTTTTATCATATTTATTTTTGATGGACTGGTAGCTGTCATTATCGACTGCCCTGATCCTGAGAACCTTTTTGCCGATGCTCTGACCATCAAACAGGGGAAGACTTTCCTTGGTCAACAGGTATGCTATCCCGATGATGGCCCCAAAACCTGTTGCGCATAATAAGCCAATGATGAGCCAGTCTATCAGACCGGCCAGGATCCGGTCGGTAGGTGTGGCAAGCGGATAACCCACAGTATAGTCTTTATTTTCCGTTTCCATTTTTTTAAAATTACATCAACCGGGCCTGGGTATGGATCCATCGTTCGGGAATTTCTCCCAGCATGGCTTTCTGATAATCTGCATAACTGCAGGGGACAATGGAATTCCTGTCAAAAACTTTTTTCCCATTCGGATAAGGAACCTCCATCCACCATTTTTCCGATAATTTGCTCTTATAAAAGATAAGGGCATCAGGATCATCGGGCATGGATACAACATATTTGAGATAATAATTACTTTTGAAGCTGAAATGATCCTTCCGGTGGTAAAATCCCTCTATGAAATACCATATCATGGTCGCTATGACGGATGCCGTTTTATAATTATACATATCGAGTTCCGGATTGTATTCAAAAAAACCGGCGGCACTTAATTTTTCATTCAGGCCTGCATACCAGCAAAGCTGACAGGCCTCTTCTCCTGTCAGGCCGAAAGGTTGTGCCAGCACATTCCCGGGGGCGTCACTGGATCTGATGGCCGTAATGTCAAAACTTAACATGTCCGCATCACGGATAATGGGCTCCATTTCAGAAATATTCTGACGAAGTTTTCCAACCCTGTAGGTATCAAAATACAGTTTTTCCATCATGGCCAGGCTGTCCGGATCGATCAGGTAACTCTGGTAGCCTACCTGGCTGAAATTGAATAAATAATTTGGCTGGTGGGTCAGAATGGTGTTGACGTGGGAATGGTTCCTTTCCTTTTTTTCATCGAATCCCAGGTCAATGAAAGCATCCACGTTCAGCACGCTCACCAGTTTTTCCATATCCTCATACGCCTGGTAAAGGCCGACATCCAGGTCGTGCGTACCACCAAAGAGGAGGGGGAAAACATCATTATCAATCAGAAAACGGCATACCTCCTTGATCCGCAGGTTCGTTTCATCGAGAGAATGACCGTTTCTTAGATTGCCCAGGTCAACAATTTTATACCGGTTCACGCCCTTCTTTAACCGGTATAATTTCTCACGGATAACATTCGCCCCCATGTTTGCCTTTTCATTCCGGGACGAGCCACGGCTTTCTTCCAGGCCGATCAGGGCAACATCGGCTTTTTTAATATCGGGGAAACTGGGACCGGGGAGGAAAATGTTCTTGAAGAAAGAATGGTTTGACTCAATATCTGAAAAGATCTTTTCGCTTACTTTGGAAAAAAATATTTTTACATCCATGTGAAAAGCCTGCTTTTTAGGCGACAGGTAAATATAGGATAAATCAGGTTCCCACAAAAGATATTTTTCTGCAATGATCGTCAGTAAGCACGCAAAAAAAAGAAATGTCAGTCAATTAAACTTTCTTTGCCGGAGGCTCCGGTTATGCATGCCGAACAGGCTAATGTAACATTATCAGGAGAGGGAAACTGCAGTTATATGATCAGGAGCCGGTACCTTGCCTGAAAAATGATAAAAAAAGGGACCGCTCAGGTTTCAGAGACAATCCCTTCTTCATGGGGTTGAGTTTTTTATCCTCCGAAATCGTCGAACCTGATATTTTCAGGCGGAACCCCCAACTCGTCGAGCATCTTCAAAACAGCAGCGTTCATCAGGGGAGGCCCGCAGAGATAATATTCAACTTCTTCAGGTTCAGCGTGATCTTTCAGGTAATTTTCATACAGTACCTGGTGGATGAATCCAACGTATCCGTCTCCGACCTTATCATCAAGGCTTTTTTTCGTTTTCCAGTTATCTTCCGGTAACGGTTCGGAGAGTCCGATATAAAAATTGAAATTCGGGAAATCCTTTTCGATCTTTCTGAAATGTTCAGTATAGAACAATTCCCTTTTCGAACGGCCGCCATACCAGTAGCTGACCTTACGGTTTGATTTTTCGGTATGAAAAAGATGGAAAATATGCGACCTCAGCGGAGCCATTCCGGCACCTCCCCCGATATAGATCATTTCCCTCTCAGTCGGGTTGATGAAAAATTCACCATAAGGTCCGGATACAGTAACTTTATCTCCGGGTTTTCTGCTGAATACGAAGGAAGAACAGATTCCGGGATTTACGTCCATCCATTTCCCTGCTGTCCTGTCCCATGGAGGCGTGGCAATCCTTATGTTCAGCATGACAATGTTTCCTTCCGCGGGGTGATTTGCCATGGAATAGGCCCTGAATATGGGGTCGGCATTTTTCATTTTCAGGTCCCACATCCTGAATTTATCCCAGTCGCTTCTATAAACATCCTTTTGATGACCCAGTTCAGGATGGGGTGTGATATCCATATCCTTAAAATCCACCGTGAGTGGAGGAACATCGATCTGAATGTAACCACCCGACTGGAAGTCCAGTGATTCCCCTTCCGGAAGTTTCATCACAAATTCCTTGATAAAGGTGGAAACGTTATAATTTGAAACAACCTCGCATTCCCATTTTTTAATACCGAATATTTCTTCCGGGATCCGGATCAACATATCCTGCTTGACTTTCACCTGGCAGGAAAGTCTCACTTTTTCTTTCTGCTCCTGCCTGCTCAGGTGTCCGACTTCGGTTGGAAGCACTTCTCCACCTCCATCCTCAATGACACATTTACACATCGCGCAGGTACCTCCCCCGCCACAGGCTGAAGGAAGAAAAATTTTCTTTGCCGACAAGGTGGAAAGTAGCGAAGAGCCGGCAGAGACTACCAACGGCTCATCCTCCTTGCCGTTTATTACGATCTTGACGTCCCCCGTCTGCACAAGTTTTGATTGAGCGAATAACAGAATAAAAACCAGCAATAAAATTACGATTGAGAATGCAACGATTGATGATATGATTATTGGCCCCATTTATTCAAAAATTTTCTGTCAAAATTCTCCGAATGCAAATATATTATTTATAATTTAAACCAGTCTTTCAGTTGTAAAATAATCTCCAAAGGGATAAACTGCCTGTGAAAGGGCTATGTTTTAAAAAATTATTTTTTTAACATATTCAGGAGGGTGGTGAGTGTGGTTTTCAGTTTGCGCCGGTCGACGATAAAATCCAGAAAGCCATTATCCAGCAGGAATTCTGATGTCTGAAAGCCTTTGGGAAGGTCTTTGCCGATGGTCTCCCTGATCACCCGGGGACCTGCGAACCCGATAAGGGCTTCAGGTTCAGCAATGTTAAAATCTCCCAGCATGGCAAAAGAAGCAGTTACCCCGCCGGTGGTAGGATCGGTCATCAGGGAAATATAGGGGATTCTGGCCTCCGACAGCAGGGCAAGTTTTGCAGAAGTTTTTGCCATCTGCATTAACGAATAACCCGCTTCCATCATCCTGGCCCCCCCTGATTTGGAAATAATGATCAGGGGAATTTTTTTATTCAGTGCATAGTCGATCGCCCTTGCAATTTTTTCACCGACGACTGAACCCATGGATCCCCCGATAAAGGTAAAATCCATACATCCGATGACTACCGGAATATCATTCATTTTTCCATACGCGGTGCGTATAGCCTCATTGAGTTCGGTTTTTTTAATGGATGACCTGATCCTGGATACATAGGGTTTGGAGTCAACAAATTTCAGCGGATCGCCCGACGTCATCTTTTCATTCAGTTCGGTGAATTTGTTGTTATCAAATAAGATTTCGAAATATTCCCTCGATCCTATCCTTACGTGGTATCCATCATCCGGGCTTACATAGGCATTGCTTTTGAGTTCCCGCATGTGGATGATTTTTCCATTCGGTGTTTTATACCACAATCCATCGGGAACATCTTTTTTTTCCTTGGTTGGAGTCTGGATCCCTTTCGTTTTTCTTAAAAACCATGACATAAAGTACTGCCTTTTGGTAAGGATGTAAAGTTAGACATTTATTCCATATCTAAAAATAAACTCATTCCCTGGCTGGGTGTCATTAAAACTCATGCCATGGCTGCACAAAGTCATGGTGTGAGTTTTTATTCCTTCACCTCTTCATAATCAATATAATCGCCGCCTTTGACATGGCCCGATTTTGCATGTTTATCCTCATCAGGCATATGATCGATATTCACATTACCAACTCGTCTTTTTTTCGCCTCATCCTGGTTATTCCTGACTTGCTGCCGGGGTCTGAAAGGCAGGATGAGGACATAATATATGACTGCAAAAAATAAAAAAAGTAAAATTAAGAATTTAAGCATGACTAATTTCTTTAACGACTTAAATACAGATTCCTGTAGGAATATATTTTCAGGAAGTAATCATCCATTAAATCTTCAATGAAATATATCGACTCCCCTGTAGATTTCATCTCAGGGCCCAATTCCTTATTGACGTTCGGGAATTTACTGAAAGAGAAAACGGGTTCCTTGATGGCGTAGCCATGTTTCACCGGATTAAACTTGAAATCTTTCAGTTTGGCTTCTCCAAGCATGATCTTCGTGGCGTAATTCACATAATTTTCCTGATATGCCTTACATATAAAAGGTACGGTACGCGAGGCTCTAGGGTTTGCTTCGATCACATAAACAAGATCATTTTTTATGGCAAACTGGATATTGATCAACCCAACGGTTTTTAGGGCCAAAGCTATTTTTTTTGTATGCGCTTCGATCTGCTGCATCACAAAATCCCCGAGGTTATACGGGGGAAGCACGGCATAGGAATCTCCCGAATGGATCCCGGCAGGTTCTATATGTTCCATGATGCCAATGATGTATACATCCTTCCCATCGGAAATGGCATCTGCTTCCGCTTCGATGGCACCATCAAGGAAATGGTCGAGTAATACTTTATTGCCCGGGATATCCTTGAAAAGGTCAACCACATGGGATTCCAGTTCATGTTCGTTGATGACGATTTTCATGCTCTGTCCGCCAAGAACATAGGAGGGTCTGACAAGCAGGGGAAATCCAAGCCTTTTGGATAGATCCAGCGCCTGATCGGCATCTTCAATGACACCGAACTCAGGATAGGGTATATTGTTTTCCTTTAATAACTTTGAAAAGCTGCCCCTGTCTTCTGCCAGGTCGAGGGATTCATAATTTGTTCCCATGATCCTGATCCCATACCTGTTGAGTTTTTCAGCCAGTTTTAAGGCTGTCTGCCCCCCGAGCTGAACAATTACGCCAACAGGTTTTTCATACTGAATGATGTCGTATATATGCTCCCAGAAAACCGGTTCAAAAAACAGCTTGTCAGCAATGTCGAAATCTGTGGAAACGGTTTCCGGATTACAATTGATCATGATGGTCTCGTATCCCGCTTCTTTGGCGCCCAGTACGCCGTGCACACAGCAATAATCAAATTCTATCCCCTGTCCGATCCTGTTGGGGCCCGATCCCAGGATCACGACTTTCTTTTTATTGCTGGTGGGGTAAGATTCGTTCTCCTGGTCGAAAGTGGAATAATAGTAGGGAGTTTTCGCTTCAAACTCAGCGGCACAGGTATCGACAAGTTTATACACCCTTTTGATTCCCAGCTCATTTCTCTTTTTATATACCTGGCTTTCAAGGCAATCCAGGAGATGGGCGATCTGCCGGTCGGCATAACCCTTTTCCTTGGCAATCCTAAAAAGGTCGGCCGGAATAGAATCGATATTATGCTTTTCGATGTCCTTTTCCAGGTGCACCAGTTCACTGATCTGGTGAAGGAACCATTTATCGATCCTGGTCAACTGCTCAATGGTCTTGAAGGGGATACCCAGTTTAAAGGCATCATAGATATGAAACAGCCTGTTCCAGCTGGGATTGGCCAGGCTTTTGAGGATTGCCTGCTGATCCTTCAGTTCGCGGCCGTCGGCTCCCAATCCGTTTCTTTTTATTTCCAGAGACTGGCAGGCTTTCTGCAATGCTTCCTGGAAGTTCCTGCCGATGGCCATGACCTCTCCGACAGATTTCATGGATAGACCCAGCCGCCTGTCCGAACCTTTGAATTTATCAAAATTCCACCTGGGGATCTTGACAATCACATAATCCAGGGTGGGTTCAAAAAATGCCGAAGTGGTCCCGGTGATCTGGTTATTCAATTCATCCAGGTTATATCCGATGGCCAGTTTCGCAGCCACCTTGGCGATGGGATAACCCGTCGCTTTGGATGCGAGTGCGGAGGACCTGGATACCCTCGGGTTGATCTCAATCCCGATAATCATATCGGTTTCAGGATGAACGGCAAACTGGACATTACATCCTCCGGCAAATTTACCGATCCCATTCATCATCCGGATGGCAAGATCCCGCATTTCCTGGTAAACTGTATCTGGCAGTGTCATGGCAGGGGCAACCGTGATAGAATCACCCGTATGTATCCCCATGGGATCAAAATTTTCAATCGAGCATATGATGATGACATTCCCGATACTATCCCTGAGCAGTTCAAGCTCGAATTCCTTCCAGCCAAGGATGCTTTGTTCGATCAGCACTTCATGGATCGGCGAAGTATGCAGGCCATTGGTCAGGGCTTTTTCGAATTCGTCCGCATTTTCAACAAAACCGCCTCCGGAGCCACCCAGTGTGAACGATGGCCTGATCACCAGGGGGTAACCTATTTCCTGCGCTATTTCCTTTCCCTGCAGAAAAGAGCTTGCGATCTTTCCTATACAGACATTTACTCCGAGTTCGTGCATCTTCAGCCTGAATTTCTCCCGGTCTTCCGTGGTTTCAATGGCATCAATATCCACACCGATCAACCTGACTCCGAATTTCTCCCAGATCCCTGCATTTTCGCAATCAATGGCGAGGTTAAGCGCCGTCTGGCCACCCATGGTAGGCAGTACGGCATCTATTTTATGCTTTTTGAGGATCTCAATGATGGATTTTTTTTCAAGGGGTTTCAGGTAGATATTATCAGCCGTCACATTGTCGGTCATGATGGTGGCAGGATTTGAATTGATCAGGGTGACCTCAATCCCTTCTTCACGCAAGGACCTGGCTGCCTGTGAACCGGAATAGTCAAATTCACATGCCTGTCCGATTATGATCGGGCCGCTTCCAATGATGAGAACTGATTTGATACTTGAATCTTTTGGCATAGGAAAAGTAAATATCTATTAACTGAAGTTCAAATTGACGCAAAAATAGACCTTAATGTGGAAAATCAAAATCGATTTAATAAGTATGTACAAAATATCGGAATGGCAATCCATGAGAGCCCCATCAGGTGTTGAATGGGCTATCCCGGGCTAGATATTCAGGGCCCTGTTCCCCGTGGCTGCAAGGCAGGCTTCCCTGAAAGCTTCGGTGAAAGTCGGGTGGGCATGCGAAATCCGGCCTATATCCTCCGCTGATGCCCGGTACTCCATGGCCACCACTGCTTCAGCGATCATATCTGCCGCCCTTGGCCCCACGATATGTACCCCTAAAAGTTCGTCTGTCTGTTCATCGGCAAGCACTTTTACCAGACCTTCCGTATCCATGCTCGCACGGGCCCTTGCTGATGCTTTGAACGGGAAAGTGCCCTTTTTATACTTCCTGCCTTTTTCTTTCAATTGCTCCTCTGAATAACCCACGCCCGCAACTTCCGGCCATGTATAAACAACACCGGGGATCAGCAGGTAATTGATGTGCGGCTTCTGCCCTGCAATCGTTTCTGCAACGAATACACCTTCTTCCTCAGCTTTATGAGCCAGCATGGCACCCCGGATCACATCCCCGATGGCATATATATTGTCCTGGCTTGTCCGTAACTGTTCATCGACTTCGATTCTTCCCTGATCATCCGTCCTGATCCCTGCCTTATCAAGTCCCAGATCCCTGGTATAGGGTTTTCTCCCGATGGAAACCAGGCAATAATCACCTTTGAATTCCTTGGTTTCACCGCGCTTGTTTTCAGCTTTAACCACGACCTGCTTTGCAGTCGCTTTTACCTCCACCACCTTATGATTCAGATGAAAATCAAAATCCATTTTTTTAAGGGATTTCTGGAGTTCCTTGCCCATGGTACGATCCATGGTCGGGATGATGGAATCAAGGAATTCGAGAACCGTGATTTTCGCACCCAGCCGGCCATATACCGAACCGATTTCCATGCCAATAATGCCACCGCCGATGATGATCATATGTTTCGGCACCTGTTCAAGTTCAAGAGCTTCGGTACTCGTAATCACCCTTTTTTTATCGATTTTAATAAAGGGAAGGCTTGCAGGTTTAGAACCGGTGGCAATGATGATCTTATCGGAGGTGATCCTGGCTTCACCCTCACCGGCATTGCTGACAATGACAGTGTTTTTATCTTCAAAGGTCCCGACACCATGAAATACATCGATCTTGTTTTTTTTCATCAGGTAATTCACACCATTGACACTTTCACTGACGACCTCTGCCTTACGTTTGATCATCCGGGGGAGATTCACCTTCAGGTCACTGAGCTCAATACCATGATCCCTGAACTTGTTACCTGCGTTATAATAATGTTCTGATGAATCCAGGAGTGCTTTGGAAGGAATGCAACCCACATTGAGGCAGGTACCTCCCAGGGTATTGTACTTTTCTATAATGGCGGTCTTTTTCCCAAGCTGGGCACATCGAATGGCTGCGATATATCCTCCGGGCCCTGATCCGATCACTGTTACATCATATTTCATCATGGGTGATTGTTTAAGTGAGAATTTCAGATTTCCAGCAGTATCCTGGCGGGATCTTCCAGGAGTTCCTTGATTCTTACAAGAAAACTCACGGATTCCCTGCCGTCGATGATTCTATGGTCATAGGATAAGGCAACATACATGATCGGCCGAACCACGATCTCTCCCTGTTCCGCGACTGGCCTTTCAACAATATTATGCATTCCCAGGATGGCAGATTGCGGCGCGTTAATGATCGGCGTTGACATCATGGAACCAAAGACCCCTCCATTTGTGATGGTGAAAGTACCACCGGTCATTTCCTCAATGCTGAGTTTATTTTCCCGTGCTTTGGTGGCCAACCTGAGAACTTCCT
>JAGTVG010000545.1 GCA_018224645.1 Cyclobacteriaceae bacterium | reverse complement strand
GGGGGCAGGTTGAACTGGAAGTCATTAAAATGCATGAAAATAAGATGCCATTGAATTTGCCCTGTCCCTCCCCGAATATCCCGCATCCCATTACACCCATAATTTATGCCGGTCAATGCCTCTGGGAAGGGACCAATATAAGTGAGGGCAGAGGTACCACACGCCCGTTCGAGATATTTGGAGCGCCTTTTTTCAGAAAGCTGATGAGGGATTGGGCGGATCGCTGGAATGAGGATCACCGCGAGGCCATTCTCCGGCCACTTGTTTTCGTGCCAACGTTCCATAAATATCAGATGGAGTATTGTTATGGTTTCCAGCTGCACCCGGTAAGCAGGGATTTTCATTCCCTATGGTACTCCCTGCAGCTGATCCGGGCAGTCAGGATGGAGCTGGATGAATTTTTCTGGCTTGAAGGGCCATATGAGCTGGGATCTCATAAACCTGCGATCGAACTGCTTGTCGGAGACTCTCTTTTGCTGGATTATTTGAACGGCAGTGTTACGGATCATTTGGTTAGGGAAAAACTGTCTGAGCATGAAAGGAGATGGGTGGATCATTGCAGTGCATATCTTTTATATGATGATAAGCTGTTGATCTCCCGGGTACCCCTGCCATGACTTGAAGACGTAGCATGAGTTCCCAGTTCCGGTCCTCCTGAATTCCTCCTGAATTCCTCCTGAGCTCGTCCTCCTGAACTCGACCTCCTAAACTCGTACTACGACTTAAGTCGTAGTACGAGTTTAGGAGGATTAGCGAAAAATTCATACAAAGTTGATGATTATGCGATAAAAAATCATTTTTTAAGTATAAAACCATACAAAAACCTCATTTTTAATCTTCGAGTCTTACGCTGGTGATTTATGAGTTTCATATATTTATAATCACCATTGGCCGGATGGAAATTGCGGTGTGGTTTATGAAATCCTGGCATCCTCATCAAAATAAGGTTAATCAGAAGATTTCGCTTTTCCAGCTTCGAGATTCATGCCTCGACCTTCGAGCATTTTATATGTTCACATAATCCTCCCTGTTGGCCCGGTCAATGCTGGCATTGATCACATACCCGAGAAGCAGGATCACAGAAAGTAAAAATAACCATATCATAAAGGCGATCACGGCGCCAATGGATCCATAAAATTTATTGTAAGAGGCAAGATTGGTCAGATAAAATGAAAATCCATAGGATACGGCAATGGTGAGGAAGGTGGCAATTACTGACCCCGGGTTAATAAACGAGAACCGGTCTTCAACCGAGGGGCCGAAATAATAGATCAGACTGATCATGAGTTGAAACATGAGAACAAGCAACACAAATCTTAACCCGATGATCAGATACAGTAAGAAATCTTTATTCAATACCCCGAAATCAAGCAGAAAATTCAATATGATCTCACCGCCGATCAGGAGAATATTGGCGATCGTCAGTACAAGGATAAGCTGGATGGTCAGGAAAAAAGCGATAGCCCAGGATCTGAAATACCCCCTGGAATATTTTGTCTTATAAAAATGATTGAATGTAGTGATGAGGCTAAGCATTCCGTTGGTGGATAAATAGAGTGAAAAGATCAGACCGAAAGACAACAATCCTCCCCTGGGCCTGGTGATGATATCTTCAACGGTTGAACGGACCGCTTCGATCATCGAAAGGTCCAGGTCCTCCATGAAATGCATAACGGTTTCCTGAAGGTCGGGAATGGGTATATAGGGGATCAGCGTGAACAGGACGAGCACGGCCGGAAAAATGGCCATCGTGAAATTATAGGCTACTGCTTTGGCCCTTTCAATGATATCGTCTTTTTCCAGGCTGATAAAAAAGATCTTGATGATCTCGAAAAGAGGAGTTTTTTTACTCCCGATCCCGATCCGGTCAAGAAATACCGTCACCTGCCGCCAGGTCTTATAACGGTCGAGATATTTTAATACATCAACGATCATTAAAAAAAGGGTTCAGGATATCAATTAAAAAATCAGGTGCCATAATGGGTTTTTCAGTATCCCTGCTGATGAAAACCAAAGTCGTTTCTCCTAAATTAATCAATTTTTCTTCTTCATTGAAAACCTGGTACTGGAAATATAGTCTTGTGGAGGGTAACTTATCCAGGGTTACCTTTATCGTCAACAGGTCATCATATCTTGCCGGAAGGATAAATTTCGACCTGTTTTCCAGGACAGGCAGCAATATTCCCCGGGCTTCCAGCGATTTATAAGTGATACCCAGTGAACGGAGCGCCTCTACCCTGGCTACTTCATAATAGGTGGCATAATTACCATAGTAGACAAATCCCATCTGATCCGTTTCGGCATACCGTACCCTCAACTGTACTTCATATTGATACATGGCTTATCTGTAAATTCCTTCCTTGTTCAATGCCCTTTGATATCTGGCGGCATGTGCCAGGTGGTCCTGCAAATTTGTGGAAAATTCATGGTATCCTGAAAAATCAGCCTTTGCAACCATATAAAGATAATTATGGCGGGAATAATTCAGCACTGCATCGATATAAACAGGCTCAGGCATGTTGATCGGTCCGGGAGGCAAGCCCGGGTAGAGATAGGTATTGTAGGGGGAATCAATTTCCTTATGCTTATTAAGCACACGCTTGATCGAAAAATCCCTGTTGGCGTATACCACGGTAGGATCCGCCTGCAGCGCATAATTCCTCTTCAACCGGTTAATATAAAGTCCGGCAATTACCGGTGCTTCCTCATTCATTCTGCATTCCGCTTTCACGATGGAGGCCAGAACGGTTACTTCCACCGGTGTCAGACCTGCCGAATCAGCTTTTGATCTTCTCGAATTATCCCAGAAATTTTCATATTCCTCATACATTCTGTCCAGAAGTTCATCAGCCGAAATTGTCCAGTATACCTCGTAGGTATTAGGAATGAACATACATTTGAAGGTATTATCATTAAAACCATATCCGCGCCATACTGCAGAATCCCCCAATTTCACCTGAAAATCAGCTGGTTTGAGTTCAATGCCATGGCAGATCTTTGGCGGGAAATCCTCCATCAGTCGCACGTTGTTAAACGTGATATTTACAGGCACCTGTTCTCCTGCACGTAACATTCTGATGGCTTCCCTGTTGTTCATGTTGCCTGCAAGCAGATATTTGCCAGGTTTCACCAGTTTATCGTAATTCATGATTTTTGCCAGGAAACTGAAAGCCACCAGATTATTGACGATTCCCTGTTCATAAAGACTTGTCTGGACATCACTGAAACTTGCACCTGTCGGAATATACAGATACCTGGATTCCTTATCCACCAGGATATTCGGGGAATTGATCACCTGGTAAAAATAGAACGAAAAAGAGGATAGGGAGATCGAAAAGACCACCAGGAAAGCAATGAATATTTTTCTTTTACTCATATGAAGGACAAAAATAACAAAATGTATTAAATTGATATTCCAAATTGATTTTCTATACTCTAACAATTTTTAGCCATGGCCGGAGAATTGATAAAAATGTATCCCGACAACCCCAAAACAACCAAAATCGCACATCTTGTCGAATTACTGAAGGAAGGCGGGGTGATCATTTATCCCACTGATACCATATATGGTATTGGATGTGACATTTTTAATGCGAAAGCAATAGAGAAGGTATGCCGTATTAAGGGATTGAATCACCGGAAGGTCAACCTGTCCTTCATCTGTTATGATTTGAGCGACATATCATACTATGTCAGGGCGATCAGCCGCCCTGTTTTTAAGGTTATAAAAAAGGCACTCCCGGGACCCTTTACGTTTATCATGAATGCGAGCAGCCAAACCCCCAAGTATGTGCATACAACCAAGAAAACGGTCGGGATACGGATACCCGATAATAATATTCCCCGTGAAATCGTGAGGGTACTGGGTAATCCGATCATAACCACATCACTGAAACACCTGGATGAGATCCGTGAATATCTGACGGATCCCAAAGAAATATTTGCCCATTTTAGAAATGACGTCGATATCATGATCGATGGTGGACCGGGAAAAAATATTCCGTCCACCGTAGTTGATTGTACAGATGATTCATTTAACGTACTGAGACAGGGGATGGGCAACATCGAGGAATATTTATAAAATCTGCTGTTGGCAAAGAGTGAAAATGATAATTGCCCTTGAAAAAAACAAGGATACTGGCTCGAGCGGAAATCACTGAAATTATAAGCTGTTTTAACCATGTCAATAGAACTTTTTAGTCTTGCAGGGAAAACAGCCCTGATCACAGGAGGTACCCATGGTATCGGTCTCGCCATTGCGGAAGGTCTGGCAGCATCAGGAGCCCGTATCATACTGAACGGTCATACGGCGGAAAGGCTTTCCAGCGCGGTCGGACATTGTGAAAAAAAAGGATTTAGTGTTTCCGGTTATCTTTTTGATATTTCCGATCAGCAGGCTGTGGATAAGAACCTGGAAAAAATACGGAAAATGGAAGGGGTCATCGATGTCCTGGTGAATAATGCCGCCATTCACCGACGGGTTAAATTAATGGATCTTACATTGAAAGATTTCAGACTGGTCCTTGACATAAACCTTACCGCCCAATTCTATATGGCTCAGCAGGTAGCCAGGTCCATGATCAACAATAAACAAGGCAAGATCATTAATTTATGTTCCATGATGAGCGAGCTTGGCAGGGATACAACGGGAGCTTATGCCTCGGCAAAGGGCGGGTTAAAGATGCTGACTAAAAGCATGGCCACCGAATGGGCACAGTATAATATCCAGGTTAACGGGATCGGTCCGGGTTATATAAAAACGGATGCCACAGGTCCCATCAGTGAACCCGGTAGCCCGCTTTATGATTTCATCATTTCAAGAACGCCGGCCGGCAGGTGGGGGAAGCCGGAAGATCTTAAGGGCGCAGCTATTTTCCTTGCCTCCAGCGCTTCTGACTTTGTGAATGGTCATATCCTGTACGTGGATGGCGGTATGCTTGCAACCCTTGGCAGACCAACAGATGAATGATTTATGATCAGGTATTAAGGATAATACTGGGAGCGTATTATATTTGCATCCTGATTGATTTTTTATTTCGATGTCCATATTCACTAGCGATTACTTTACGCTCTTTCTGATCATCACCATCGGGATACTGGTTGGCAAAATTAAAATAGGCGGCATATCCTTCGATAGTTCGGCCGTAATTTTTGTTGCACTTTTATTCGGCCATTATGGATTCCGTGTACCTGATATATTCCAGCAGATCGGCCTGATATTTTTCATTTATTCGATCGGCATACAGGCAGGACCGGGTTTTTTTGAGTCATTCCAGAAAAAAGGACTTCAGCTGGTCATTGTGGCCGGGATAGTGGTATTGTCAGGTGGATTAATCACAATTCTGTTGGCCTATTTCTTTTCGGTTGACTATAAACTTGCGGTAGGACTGTACACGGGTGCGTTAACCAGTACACCGGGTCTGGCGGCAGCCATCGAAAGTTCGAAATCAGCCATGGCTTCCATCGGGTACGGGATTGCCTATCCATTCGGAGTGATCGGAGTGATATTATTTTCCAGGTTATCTCCCAGAATATTCAAGCGGGATGTAAAAAAGGCGGAAAAAGATTACGAAAAGGAAGTATCCGAAGACTATCCCGAACTCATCAGTAAAAATTTCATCGTGGAGAACAAAAGTATCATCGGACAAACCATTGGTGAGTTGGAGATCCGTTCAATGACAGGTGCTAACATTTCCAGGATAGTTCATGAAGGCGAGGCGGTGGTACCTGAAGCCGAATCCGTTTTACATAAAGGCGACCTGATCAAGGCAGTCGGGACTGCCCAGGCACTAAAAAAGATCAAGCTCCTTGTCGGCCGGGAGACAGAAAGAGAAATCCCCAGCAGCGGCCAGTTCGATGTACAATGGATACTCGTCACCAATAAAAAGGTGGTGAATAAATCACTGGGTGAACTGAATCTTTTCAATAATTACAACGCAACTGTTACCAGGATCAGGAGAACGGGCATCGATATTACTCCGGATTCATCTTCAAAAATCAGGTTCGGGGATAAGCTCATGGTGGCCTCCTCCAAGGGAAATATGCCGGCTGTGATCAAAATTTTCGGCAATAATGTCAAGGTCCTGAGTGAAGCGGATTTTCTACCCATATCCGCCGGTATCGTCGTCGGTGTTCTGCTTGGATTGATCAATATCCCAATTCCCGGTGGTACCACCTTTAAGTTGGGACTCACTGGCGGCGTATTGATTTCCGGCCTCGTCCTCAGCCGTATCGGGAAAACCGGGCCGATCATCTGGAATGTTTCAGGCCCGGCTAACCAGCTCCTCAGACAGATAGGATTGTTGTTTTTTCTGGCTGCTGTAGGCACCCATGCCGGAGAGACACTTATGGAAACCATACTGGCCAACGGGCTCAATCTGCTGGTGATCGGACTGATTATCACGCTTTTGCCAATGGTGATCGCAACGATTTTGGGTCTCTGCTTTTTCAGGATTAATTTCCTTTCGATGCTTGGGACACTGGCCGGTGGAATGACAAGTACTCCCGGGCTGAGTGCAGTAGATTCGATGACAGATTCGAATGCACCTTCCATAGCCTATGCCACTGTGTATCCATTTGCCATGGTGATCCTGATCATCTGTGCAAAGATCATCGGTGCGCTTTAAGGCATATGGTTGATTTGGCAGGGAAGACAGAAGCCGGAAGACAGAAACCGGAAGCCGGAGGCCGGAAGCCGGAAGATTGGAGCTGGAAGCCGGAGGCCGGAAGATGGGAGCTGGAAAAATACATTTTTTCTCCTTCAGATTCCTGCCATGAGGAAGCTGATGATTGATTGAAGTAAAACTGATCG
>JAGTVG010000544.1 GCA_018224645.1 Cyclobacteriaceae bacterium | reverse complement strand
GTAAAATGAGGCAGGATCGCTATGGTTTACCCCCCTGTTGATCATCGGATAAAAAAGGTATGATTATTGATCCCTTAGTTGAAACAACGGGAATCGTTGAATAATTGAGGTCAAAAAGTGTATTTTTGTTCTTTACAGAAACAGGCGTTTATGATTAAATTTAAAGATATAATTCGGTTACTGGTGATCCTGTTTTTATCCATAACAGGGAAGATCCAGGCAAATGCCACAACCCAGGGATATGACATTACCGTGGAAATCAAGAATTTCCCTGACACGGTTGGGTACCTTGGATATCATTTCGGCGATCAGAAATTTGTGAAGGATACGAGCCGGGTATTGAAAAACAATGTTCTCCACTTTCAGGGATCTGAGGATCTGAATCCAGGCATCTATTTTGTTTATTCGCCTTCCGTTTATTTTGAGATCATCATTAACGAGCAAAAATTCAGCATTAAAACCGATACGGTCAATATGATGAATCATATGGAAATTACCGGTTCGAAGGAAAACCAGGTATTCCATGATTTTCAGCAGTTTATGGCCGAAAAACAGAAATTATTGAAAGAGCTGAACGAAACCATCAATACCCTGGATAAAACCAGGGAAGCCGCGAGGATCGAGGAATTAAAAAAACAGCTTACTGAGACCGGAAAGGAAATTGAAGCATATCAGGCGAATGTCATCAATAATAACCCGGGGACATTTGTCGCGAAATTACTGATGGCCATGAAAAAGCCGCAGGTTCCGGATCCCCCGAAGGATGAAAAGGGTGGAATACCGGATCAAACCTTCCAGTTCTACTATTATAAAAATCATTTTTTTGATCATTTCGACCTTTCGGATCCGGCATTACTAAGGACCCCCCTCTATCAGCCAAAGGTGGAAGAATATACCGAAAAGCTGACTTACCAGCATCCTGATTCGATCAATAAGGCCATGGATTTTCTCCTGACGGAAGCAGGCGGCAATGAAGAAACATTCCGGTATATGCTTGTTAAGCTGACCAACAAATATGAAACTTCAAACATCATGGGGATGGAGCGGGTATTTGTTTATCTGGCCGAGAACTATTATCTCAAAGGGAAAGCATTCTGGGCTGATCCAGACCTGGTGGAAAAGTTTGAAAAGCGGGTGAATGAGTTGAAACCCAACCTGGTTGGAAATACCGCGCCTGAAATGATCCTCCGGGATACGCTGATGAAGCCTGTCCGCCTGAGCGCCATTGACAGCCGGTTCATTATCCTGTATTTTTATGATCCTGATTGCGGACATTGTAAAAAAACCACGCCAAAACTCAGAAACAGCTATGAACGATTTAAGCAGAAAGATGTTGAAGTGCTTGCGGCCTGTACGGAGACCGATATCGAAAAATGGAAAAAATATATCCGGGAGTACCAGCTTGTGTGGATAAATGCGGCGGATCCCAATCTTCAAAGTAATTTCCGGGCAGAATATGACATAAAATCTACCCCGATCATTTATGTATTGAACAGGAAAAAAGAAATCATAGCCAAACGGATCGGTGTTGAACAACTGGAAGATTTTATCAACCGTATGATCGAGATTGAAGAGAAGGATTCCTGAGTCAGCGGTATAATCAGCGGTTTTTTAAAAGCTCCACGATTTTATACAGGTTGCCCGGGAGGACATGCTGGTATTTATAATAATGTACAATGAATCCTGCAAGCAACAAAATCAATAAAAATATCAACCGGGTCTTATGTGACATGAGTAGTTTCGTCATAGAATAAAAAATTGCCTTCAAAAAAAAGGGCTCCCTTTTGGAGCCCTGCTTAATCAACCTAACCAACCTATTATTTTGTACCTCAAGATTTTTTTCTAAGAGGCCTGGTATTTGATAACATAGAAATAATCATGCCAGAAAATCCAGTGGCCTGTCCGGCCCGGTCAACGGGTATTAATTTCAGTTTATTCCCAAAATAGGAACCGATTTTCATTAATGGAAAGATTCCATTAATGTTTTACTAGAAATGAGGAATGATTTTTAACTTTACCGGTCACCTGGAGCACATGTTCTACCCTGGCCGAATAAGGACCTTTATGACACCAGAGAATATAATGATCCAGGTCGGTCCCGTCACCTTCGGCTTCAATGAATACGGATCCGTCGTACTGATTTTTTACGTAACCTTTAATATTATGCTCTTTTGCCTTTTGAAGGGCACTATACCTGAATCCGACTCCCTGCACCCTTCCGGTGATGGTTAGGTGAACATTTTTTATTAGAGATCCCATCATCAGGGAAGAATTGAATTAGCCATTTGTATGATCCCAACGCCGGATGATGTACCCAGCCGGTCGGCACCAGCCCTGATCAAATCCGCAGCTGTTTCATAATCCCTGATGCCTCCTGCCGCTTTTATGCCTATATGGGATGGAAGGACCGAGCGCATCAGCCTGACATGTTCAACTTTTGCCCCTGAGGAAGCGAACCCGGTGGATGTTTTTACAAAATCAGCCCCTGCATCACTGCATATTTCACAGGCCTGACTTATCTCATCATCCGAGAGGCAGGCGGTTTCAATGATGACCTTGAGAATCCTGTGATGATCATGAAGAAGGCCTGCACACCTGGCAATATCAATTTTAGCCCAGGGCATTCCGGATTTAAAGGCTGAGAGGTTCCAGACAATATCCACTTCGTCGGCTCCATCTTCCAGTGCCTGGCCGATCTCAGCCATTTTAATTTCTGTCTGATTGTATCCGAAGGGGAAACCAGCAATGGTTACCAGCTGAGGTCCCTCGTTTCCGATGAGTTTCCTCGCGCTTTTTACCCAGAATGGCGGCACACAAACACCGATAAACTGATGTTTGATCCCTTCGGCCACAATTTTTTCAATTTCCTTCTGATTTGCATCTGGTTTGAGAATGGTATGTTCAATAAACCGGTTAATATTTTTCATGGGAAGACTTTTTCAGAACTAAATTAACCCGAAAAATTCAAAAATTCCGG
>JAGTVG010000543.1 GCA_018224645.1 Cyclobacteriaceae bacterium | reverse complement strand
GATCGTATTGAGAATTTCCTGAACAACCGTGAGGATGTTTACCTGGGATCAACCAGGCACTTTTTTTACGCCCTGATGCAGAACCGGTTAAAGCAGGAAGGATTCAAGCTCTATAGGGTTACGGCGGGACCGGGACCGGCATGGCCTAACCGGTTGAGTGAGGCATTATCCAAAGGTTATCTGCAGTCTGTGGAAGCTAATGAAATAAAAAATCATTCTTCCAGGAAAGATTTTTCGGTTTTTTCGGATGATCTCCTGGAAATTATTTATACCGGGAAGGAATGGAAAAGTTCCCCATACCAGGATTTCCCATACCAGGTCAGCAGGATCAAGATCAATGAAAATTTATCGGTGACAGCGCAGGGGTATGTATTTAATGCCTGTTCATTTGTCGCATATGGGTTTCTGGCTGAAGAAAGGATGGCCAAAATGCTGCCTTATGAGTACGGGAAAGAAGGATTAGGTCAATAAATCCGGATATTGCACGTGAGAATCGGCAGGTTTGTGGACCCGTAAAGACCCTGTTTCTCAGAATCGTAGGGTCTTCAGAAAATTATAACTGTCCTCGATGCACTGCATGGGTTCGGGATGCCGGTCAATTTCCACGATATAATATTTGACACCTGCCTGCCTGGATTCAGCAAATATCGATTCAAAGTCAATGATTCCATAACCTGGACAGGTATACAGCTTTTCTTCTGAATTTTCCATATCCTTAACATGGAACATTTCGTATCTGCCCGGGTATTCATTGAACAGGACCATCGGATCTCCTCCACCCTTTAATATCCAGTAAAGGTCAAGCTGCATGGTGACCAGTTCAGGATCTGTTTCACGCAGGATAACTTCATATCCCCAACGGTATCCTTCGACTGCAACGAACTCCTTGTCATGATTATGAAAAGCAAAACGGATACCCATGTTGTTACATCTGGTTCCCAGCCGGTTAAGCCGTTCAGCGGCGATCTTAAAATCATCCAATGTTTTGTTCTCCCCACCATCCATCCATGGCCAGTAACAGACCATGTATTTTTTATCCAGCGCAAGGGCAGCCTCCACCATTTTTTCTAATTCATCATCCTTGATCATAGCTGCCATGCTACTTCCGCCGGCCAGAGGCACAAGGCCGATCTCCTTCATGAAACTTTTAAATTCACCGAGGGAGGGCCCCAGGAAATTTCCAAACTCATAATAGGTATAGCCGATATCGGCAACCTTCCTCAGGGTGGCCTTATAATCCTTTTTAATCTCATCCCTGATCACACCACCGATCAGGCCAATTTCATCCAGCATTCGGGCCCCACCCGCACAGGAGGGAATTAACCCCATGGATATCATGGCTGAACCAATTGCTGATTTTTTTAAAAAACCTCTTCTTGAAGTGTTCATTTTAAAATATATTTTCAGTAAGAATCTTCAACAGATAAAAAGCATAATAAGAACAAATAATCAAACCTTAACGCCTATCCTGTTCTTCTGATTTCAACCGCATAATCATAGTTCCCTGACCCAGATGTTGCGGTAGCTTACTGCATCCCCGTGATCCTGTAAACCTAACGGTTGTTTTAAAGGGTGTGGTTCATATTCGGGGTAACCAATGAATTTGATCGGTCCCAGGATCTCTGTGTGGTTCTGTACGAGTACGCCGTTATGCATGACGGTGACATAGGCTGGTGATTCAAGTTCCCCGGCTTCAGTAAACCGCGGTGCCGTATATATTATTCCATAGGTCTGCCATTCACCGGGCGGCCGGCATGCATTTACCAGGGGTATTTGCTGTTTATACACACTGGCGGCCTGGCCGTTGGAATATGTGCGGTTATTATAATTGTCCAATACCTGGATCTCGTAACGTTGCTGAAGAAAAATACCGCTGTTGCCCCGCCTTTGTCCTTCGCCTCTGACTTCGGCCGGGGATCTCCATTCAACATGCAACTGGATATCACCGAATTCCTGTTTTGTGGTAATCACCACGGGAGTTTCCCGTTTTTCCTCCGATGGGGAAATGGTAACCATGCCATTTCCTACGACCCATTCCGTACCTTCAGGAATGTTGAAAGCTGACATATCCTGGCCGTTAAAAAGGATAATGGCATCCGAAGGGGGAGATGCGGCAGATTCTCCCGGGTCGATCTTTACTGGTTCCGGTTCCCAGACCTCCGTATCTTCCGGTTTCATTTCATCCTGGGCTGAGATACAATAAAACAGGCCGCAAAAAGCAAGGAGGGGCAGTAAAAAGATTGTTTTTTTCATATTCAGGGCATTTATATTTTTGGCAGTTCCCAGGGTTTCCGGTATTCAGGTGAAAAAAAAGTCATGGCAGCTTTGTTTTTACCAAAATCTCCGCCCACCGGATCCCATTCCACGCGGGTATTGGAACGCAGTGAGATATTGGCCATATGGGCATAAAGTGCCACATTACGTCCTGTTTCGACAGTACAATTCGGATCTTTCCTGGATTTGATGCATTCCAGCCAGTTTTTAACATGTTCTTCATGGGTTTCTCCCCTGCTGCCCTGCGCCGGCATCGCCGGAACCTTATACCTGCCGTTCTCAAGTTCCGGAAAAATTTCCCATCCTCCCCGGTCCACCACAATGGTGGCATCGTTACCAATAAATGCCAGGCCGTATAACCTTCCGTACGGGCCATTCTGGGTCCCGGCCGTATGTTCCCAATTGATCGCATAGTCTTTCATCTGCCAGCTGACGCTCATGGTATCGAAAGTTTCATGGGCATGATCCGGATGCGAAAAATTACCTCCCGAAGAAAGGGCTGCAACGGGAGGGTCATTGACATCCCCGGCCCATAAAGCCATATCGATCAGGTGTACACCCCAGTCGGTCATCAAACCTCCGCCATAATCCCAGAACATACGCCAGGATCCGTGGAACCGCGTTTCGTTAAAGGTACGATCCGGTGCCGGTCCGAGCCACATGTCAAAATCCACTCCGGCAGGCACCGGGCTGTCAGGCATCTTCGGCCTTCCAACACCATAATTGAAGTTGGCCCAGATCTGTACCTTTCTGAGTTGGCCCATATCTCCATCCTTAATTTTTCGCATGACTTCCTGCCACATCGCTCCGCTTCGCTGCTGCTGACCCACCTGAACCACCCGGCTGTATTTTCGGGCGGCTTTTACCATCACATCACATTCACCGATGCTGTTGGCCATCGGTTTTTCAACATACACATCCTTTCCTGCCTGACAGGCATTCACCATGGCCAGGCAGTGCCAATGGTCGGGAGTTCCCACAATTACGGCATCGATATCTTTATTTTCCAGCAATTTTCTGAAATCCTTATGTTGTTGCGGTCTTTTTCCCGTTTTCAGATATACATCCTCTGTTTTTTCGTTCAGCACACGGTCATCGATATCACAAATCGCTGCGCACTCCACCCCCGGCTGGTTAATGGCATGGCTCAATATGCCATATCCCATATTCCTGGCTCCGATAAGGGCAACAATGATTTTATCATTGGCAGAGGTTGATGGCCTGGCTGCCTTTGAAGCAGCAGGGATTAAGGCTGAAAGTCCGGCAGCAGCTGTGATCCTGGTCGTGTTGGCGATGAATTTTCTTCTTGTTGATTTCATGTAACACTTTTTAAAAAATGAAGACTCAAACTAAAAAGGTATTACGAATATAAAAATAATTTCATGAACGAAATGAAGTGTGATATAAAATGTTGTACTCACAATATCCTGATAAGATCCGGGTGAAGCCGGCATCAAAACCGGCAGGTCAGTCCTTATCATTCGGGGTTTTTATTTAACACATTAATGATTTTCTGGTATTTTTCATTATTTTAATATGACTGCTTCGTATAATCAGAAAAGGGGGGGATAATTTTATCATCCTGTTCGTATGGATCTTACTATGGTTCTCTAACAGATTATCAACAGGCGGGAATCAGAATACCCACCTATGTTAAAGCTAATTCTGAGATTAAACCTGGACAGGCAGGGGATGATTCCGGAATGCATCATATAAAAACACCGTGTAATTAAAATGGCATTACTGTTATTTTATCTTTTTCTGGCATTGATCATTTCATTTCTCTGTTCGATCATGGAAGCGGTATTGCTTTCAGTACCCATTTCATATCTTAAGGTCAGGGAAGAAAAAGGAAGCAGGAGGGCGAGGACATTAATCCGTCTGAAACAAAATATCGATAAGCCGTTGTCGGCCATTTTATCCCTGAATACCATTGCCCATACCGTTGGCGCTGCAGGTGTGGGTGCCCAGGCTACCAAAATTTTTGGGGAAGCTTATTTTGGTCTGGTATCTGCAATCCTGACATTGTTGATCCTGGTTTTTACTGAAATTATTCCGAAAACCATCGGGGCCAGATTCTGGAGAAGGCTTGTGGCTTTTACCGGAAAGGCTGTGCAGGTAACCATGCTGATCACATTTCCCCTGGTAATCCTTTCAAACTTCATTACAAGATTTTTATCAAGTAAAAAGGCTGAAACGACGACCAGCCGGGAAGAATTTTCAACCCTGGCCAGGATAGGCAGGGAGGAAGGCATTTTTGAAGAAAAGGAAAACAAGATCATCCAGAACCTGATCCGGTTGAAAAATATCAGGATCAATGAAATAATGACGCCCAGGGTGGTAGTTTCCATTGTGGATGACCAGATGAACCTAAAAAAATTCCCGGAGAATAAGGAGTTGCTGCATTTTTCAAGAATACCCGTTTATACGGAGAATGCTGAAAATATAACAGGTTATGTACTTCGTCAGTCGGTTTTTGAAAAACTTGCCCAGGGAGAAAATGAGTTGAAGATCAGGGATGTTAAACGGGATATCGTCATCGTGCATGAAAAACTCCCCGTTTTCAATGTATGGGAAAGACTTCTCGAAAAAAAAGAACATATAGCATTGATCATTGACGAGTATGGGGGTATGGAAGGGATTGTAACCATGGAGGATATTATTGAAACGCTGCTTGGATTTGAAATCATGGATGAAAAGGATATAATCACGGATATGCGGCAGTTTGCCAGGCAAAAATGGGAAAACAGGAAGAAAAAATATAATTTCATGGACAAGTATACTAAAGCCGGGGAGAAAAAAATCAAATGAAAAAAATCAGGAAGATATATCAAATAATTCAGGTAAAACTTACCATCATGCTATTGATGATGTTTTGCCCAGGCCAGGAATGTTTAGCTACCGGCAGGGCGATGGATGATTTATCCGGCTGGCAGTTCAGTTCCCAGCGAAAAGAGATCGCCCCGGATTTTTTTATAGATAAGGAGAATCGTTATAAAGATCTTTCAACCCTGGCACTAAAAGGGAATGGCAAGTCATATGTTAACGGACATTGGTTCAGGATCATCAATGTCAATCCCGGAACATACTGTGACTTCAGCACACATTATTTAACCGAAAAAGTAGAGGAAGAGAACCGTTGTGTCCTTGCCCGTATCATATGGCTCGATAAGGAGAGCAATCAGACGGGTATGGCTGAATATCCGGCATTGACCGGGATTGTGAATCCGGATGGATGGAGGGAAATCCGTCAGGTATACAAAGTTCCCGGAGAAGCAGTACAGGCCAGGATAGAGTTGATCTACCGCTGGGATGAGGATGGGACCGTACGATTTGGTGGAACGGAAATGAATAAGGCGGAAAACCCTTTATCCCGTATCGTCCGTCTGGCTACCATACATCATCGTCCTGCCAATAACAGATCATCTGAGGAAAATCTGGAAGAATTTAAGGACCTGATCGTTCAGGCCGCTTCCGGGAAAGCAGATATTGTCTGCCTTCCTGAAGCCATTACACTGGCAGGTACGCCGCATGATTATATATCCGCCAGTGAACCGGTTCCGGGTCCGACCACCCGTTTTTTAGGTGAACTCGCCAAAGAACATAGGATGTATATTGTTGCCGGGATACTCGAGCGTGAGGATGAGGTGGTATATAACACGGCTATCCTGATGGACCGGAATGGGGATCTTGCCGGGAAATACAGGAAGCTAAGTCTGCCCAGGGAAGAAATTGAGGGAGGGGTAACGCCTGGCGATAGATTACCTGTTTTTGATACAGATTTTGGCAGGATCGGGATCATGATCTGCTGGGATGTGACTTTTCCGGAAACCGCCAGGGCACTTGCGGTGAAGGGGGCTGAAATCATTTTCCTGCCCATCTGGGGAGGAAATCTGGTCCTGACCAGGGCCAGGGCAATTGAAAACCAGGTATACCTGGTTTCCTCCACATATGATATGAAATCTGCTATTTTTGACCTGGAGGGTGAAATATTGGAAGAAGCAACAGATAAAAAACCGGTTATTGTGGCCGAGGTTGATCTGAACCGTCAGAAGCTATGGCCCTGGCTTGGTGATTTTAAGAACAGGATTCCCAGGGAAATGCCCCCGCGGAAGGCGGTAAGCCTGGATAAATAAGAATTAATTACCGATTTTACTTTGCAGACCGATGCCTGTTCCGCATCCCTGAATAATTTTTTATATTGGAAGAAATTTTTTGATCCACAAAAACTACGTATATGATCAGATATTATTTGAGCCATGCATTGTTACCGCTTGTTTTTTTTATTTCCTGTGAAAAATCTGTTTCCGAAAAAGATTCTCCCGGACCATTACGGAATTCAACGGATCATCCGGGTTATTTTACGGATGATTCAGGGAAAGCCATTTATCTTACGGGTGCCCATACATGGAATAACCTTGTCGATATGGTAGCGGATGAAACGGATGAAGTTTTCGATTATCCGGAATATATGACCTGGATGAAGCAGCGTAACTATAATTTTTTCAGACTATGGGCCTGGGAATTAATGAACTGGGATACCCGGGGCAATAATGAAACCGAAGCCCGGGTACTCCAGGTTTTCCCGCATCCGTGGAAAAGGACCGGACCAGGAAATGCCCTTGACGGCAAACCCAAATTCGATCTTGGCACTTACGATGAAGACTATTTTGAACGCCTGAAAGAAAGGGTGGGAATGGCAGGTGAATCTGGCATTTATGTAGCGGTTATGCTGTTTGAAGGATGGGGACTGCAGTTCTCACCGAATGCATTTGAAAATCATCCTTTTCACCCGGGAAATAATATCAATGAAGTCAATGGCGATACCGATGGGGACGGGAGCGGGATTGAGATACATACCCTGGGAAATGAAAGGGTGATGGCGATACAGGAGGCATATGTAAGGAAGGTTATTGAGACCGTTAATGAATCGGATTTTGTATTGTATGAGATCGCCAATGAATGCCATCCTTCTTCCACGGACTGGCAATATCACATGATCAACCTGATCAGGAAGCTTGAAAAGGAAATGCCCAAACAACATCCAGTCGGGATGACCTTCCAGTATAAGGGAGGGTCCAACCAGGCTCTTTTTGAAAGTCCTGCCGACTGGATCTCACCGAATCCGGAAAATGGATACCGGGATGATCCACCGGCCAGGCATGATTCCAAGGCAGTGATTACGGATACGGATCATTTATGGGGCATCGGTGGCAATTCGACATGGGTATGGAAAAGTTTCCTGCGGGGGTTGAATCCGATCTTCATGGATCCCTATGATCAGCGTGTACTTTCGGGGTCCTATGATCCGGAATGGGTGGAACCCCTGCGTAAAAGCCTTGGATATTCCAGGCAGATCGCAGACAGCATCAACCTGACTTATATGGTTCCGGATACGGTCATTTCATCTTCTGCCTATTGTCTCGCGGATCAGGGGGAGGCTTTCCTTGTTTTTTTGCCGGATACTGTAACGGTAAGTGTCGATCTGGAAAAAATTCAGGGGATCTTTGAATGCAGCTGGTTCGATCCTTCAAACGGGGAATTCAGCCAGGCAGAGGTACGGGACGGAGGTGAAATTTTGGTGATGACCACCCCGTTCAATACACGGGACAATGTGCTGTATTTGAAGAAATTGGACCATGAATGATGAATATTGAATAACTGAGTAAGGATGCGGGGGATTTATTTTTATCGATAGCAATCCGGGATTACTCCTGAAGGACCATAAGGGGAAAAATGCCGTTGGCGTTCACCTATGTTCATTTTCCACTCCACGACCGGAAGGATGCACTTCAGGAATCTTCAATGAACATAGGAGATTCCTGATAAGATTCACGCCGCCCTTTTGTGAAGTATCTTCTGAATGATTGTTGGGCGGCTGAACGGTGAATGAAGCGGAAAATGAATCTGCATGCGCTGATCATCAGATCTTTCAGAAGGAAACAATTCTGCATTCGATTCCTGTTGCACGGATCCAGTTGAAACAGATGATCCTTATGATAATGCTAAAAATCATACACAGAAACTGTCCTCCGGAATCCTGTTATTTCTAATACAGGATACTTGAGCGGATGAGGAGCAGCCTTCGATCAGTCCCGCCGTTGTGCCGTAAAAGATTCATTGATCCAGCATCCGACCTGGACCGGGTCGCCGGGAAGGATGTCATAGGCATGCAGGGTTTCCATCAGGGGAAATTGTTCCCGGGCCTGTTGCATGCCCTCGGTATTTCCTGCTTTTTTGTACATTTCATAGGCTGCAAAAAACACGGCTCTGTCCTTTACCTCATTTTCGCCCTGTTTACAATCGTTGTAACTGTTGAAATATAAATTTCCGAGATTATCATATGCCTCCACGTTACCCGGGTCCGCTTCAATCGCTTCGTAAAGCAATTGCCGGGCTTCGGACCTTTTACCCTGGCTGCTTTTGACATTGGCTTGATTGACGTAGATTCCACTTTTTTTCAGGTTTTCTTCTGTAAGCTGGACGGCTTTGTCATAAAATTCAAGTGCCGTATCAAAATCTTTATTGATAAAAGAACGGTCTGCGATCAGTTTGGCCATCCCGTAGGTAGGTTCATTTTCAAATATGACAAAACAAGCCTCCAGGAATGCAGGTAAAGCCATACATTTACCGTTAAATCCGAACCTGAAAATATTTTTGGCAAGTCCCAGGTCATCCGGATTTTCCTGAAGTTCAGGCCCCAGCTTTTCCCTTATAAAATCACAGTCAATACTGACAATGGAAGCCAGCAGGCGGTACACATTATCCTTGGTTTTTTCCAGGTCTTCTCCCTGTTCTATTTTCTGATCGATGATGCCGGCAATCTGATCATAGATCTTTAATACCTCATCATCAGACACATCTCCTCCTGCAGACCTATACCTTCTTATAACATCCATGAAGGCAAGTAAATTCTGGTCCCAGACATCCTGACCACTCATCTCAAAAGTTCTGGCATACAAATCATATAATTCCCCGTATTTTGACTGATCATCCTTATAAAACCCATAAGCAGCGAATGCTTTACGGTTCAGAACCTGTGCTTCATTGTCAAAATATTTAATGCGGAGATCATACATCAGCAATGCTGAATCCTGATAGATCTTTTTCTTTTCCGCGTCACCTGTCAAATCGACCAGGTTTTCAAGAATTTTGGCTCCATTGATATAGATCGATTCATTCAGGTCCGGTACGTTTTCCAATATCCATTGCAGTGGGGGCAGGGAGGCCTGATATTCTCCCGATTTCATATGGTCGGCATAAAGCGCCATCATTTCACCGGTTTGGAGGCTATCTTCTTCATTATCCGGAAAATTCCACCCGGGCTGGGCGCAGGCCATATATGACCCTGATATGGCAATGACAAACACCAGAATTTTATGTTTCATGTTCTTGTCTGTTTGATTTTAATGATCAATCACCAGGTCACATATCCAATGCAACTGAGGATTGAGACAATGTGCTGTTTGTGATCGGATACACCTTGTGATCTGCAGCGGAATTCCACCGCTGCTTTAAGAAATATAAGAAAAAAAATGATAAAAATAAATTATTGATATGATGTCATATCATTTTATTAGCCGGATCCCCATCTTTTCCATCAGCTTGCTTGCGTTGAAAGTCTCACAGATCCCGGGCCTGATTTTATAATCGAAAAGTATCTCATCATCCAGGATCGAACTTTCAAAACTATAATTGATTATTCCGGGGTTCTTCATGGTTTTTCTGGCCAGTTCAAGATCATGTGTGGAGATCAGGCCGGCAGCCTTCTCCCCGGACAATTGTCTGACAAGTGAAACCGCACCCAGATGCCGGTCAGTCGAATTGGTGCCTTTAAGGATCTCATCAAGTAAAAAGAGTACCGCGAAACCGGTGCCAATAAAATCGATGAGTTGTCTGATCCTGGTTAGTTCGGCATAAAAGGAGGAAATATTTTCTTCAAGATTATCCCTGGTCCGCATGCCCGTAAAAACCCTGAAGCAGGATAAATTCAATTTACCGGCACAAACAGGGGCTCCCATCAGGGCAAGCACGACATTGATCCCCACAGTACGTAGAAAGGTACTTTTCCCGGACATGTTCGATCCGGTGATCAGCACGATGGTACCGGTTCCCTGAAATGAAAGATCATTGTTCACCCGATGATCACAGGGGATCAGGGGATGCCCCATGTTTTCAGCTTCAAATTCGAACAATCCGGAGGAAATTTCCGGAAAGCAATAATCAGGATTGGCGAAATGATAGCCTGCCAGGCTGTTCAGTGCCTCCATTTCTCCCAGTTTCTGAAACCATTTTTTAATATTATCCGGTTGACTTTTTTTCCATTTTTCAGCAGCAATGGCGAAATGGAGATCGAGCAGTAAAATAGTATTGGCTAACTGATATATCAAGTTGTTCCGGTTATCCAGCTGAAGGAGGATCTTCCTGAGGCGGCCAATGATACGGGATGCCGGTATACCTTCCGGTTTAAAGAAACTGGCGATATCCTGTAGCTTCGCAGACAAAAAATCCTTTTTTTCAATCATCAGGATGAGGGCCTCAAATGACTGGAGGGATTTAATGGATGAGGAAGTACTTTCATGAATGATCTTTATCTTTTCCCCCACGGAAAGTAAGATCAGGACATTCACGGCCAGGCCAGTTAGTATCCACATAAAGGAAAAATCATAAAAAAGATATAGAATAACCTGGCTCATAAGCAAAACGGGTCCGATAAACCTGACCAGATGATAAAACCTGTTCCCAAGCAACAGGGTTTCGGTTTCAAGCCAGTTCAGGAATCTCCCGGTTTCAGCATGAACCTCAGCATGCCTGCCTGTAGCTTCAAATTCCTGCATCCAGTCGATATCTCCGGTAAGTTCACGGACCGCCTTCTGCCTTTCAGGAATTTCTTCGGGTGCGGCTGGTTCCGATATCCACGAGGCGAGTATTTTCCTTCCCCAGAATGTGGTCGTACGGTTTAATAACTGAAAAAGTGAGTTCTTCCCAAAAATGTCCAGGTCGACATGGTAGGCATGGTTTTCATCCAGAAAATAACCTCCCCTTTCAAACGATTCAAGATTTCCTTTGATCCGCAGTATTTCTTCTTCGTTGATCCTTGAAAGGAATTCTGATTGTTTCATTGAATATCTTACCCGGTCGTGGAGGTTGACAAGCACGCCGAAAAGGATAATGAATAAAATGGTGGTCAGGATGAGTAATGCGAGATCTCCACGGTTCGCGGCAAGTACAACCAGGATAAGGAATCCCAGGAAACTGACAATCCTGAACATTGAGATATACTGTGATTTCCGGTGCGCCTTTTGTGATTCCGATAAAAAAAGGTCTGCGCGATTACGGTAAAATGGAATTTTGGCCAGTGCCATATGAATTGAATTCTATGATAGTTTGTTAACCTGATTTGTTATTTGAGTAATGTATAGGCAATAAAAGAAGATATATAGGCCAGCCCGGACATGTAAACCAGTTGAAGGATCGGCCATTTGATAGATTTGGTTTCCCGCATGACCACTGCCAGGGTACTCATGCATTGCATGGCAAAGGCATAGAACAGGATCAGTGAAACGGCAACAGCTGTATTGAAAAATGGTTTCCCTGTATATGGATTGATTTCTTCCTGTAACCTTTTTTTTAAGCTGGAAGCGTCCTGATTATCCGTGCCGATGCTGTATATCGTGGCCATGGTTCCGACAAAAACTTCCCTGGCTGCGAAAGAGGTAATGAGGGCAATGCCGATCTTCCAGTCAAAACCAAGAGGTTTTATCATGGGTTCGATGGTTTTGCCAAAAATCCCGGCATATGAATTTTCAAGTTTATAGGATGCTACCTGATTATCGAATTCCTCCTGGCTGATCCTATTTTCATTGACCCTGGCGGCAATCACCTCATCAGCTTTTTTCAGTCTGTCACCGGGTCCATAACTAGCCAGTACCCAGAGGATGATCGAGATGGCCAGGATCACTTTCCCCGCTTCAACCGTAAAAGTCATTGACCTTTCCCACATGTTCATTCCCACGTTTTTCAGACGGGGCAGTTTATATAAGGGAAGCTCCATGATGAGGAAACTGCGTCCCTTCCTGACCACAAACTGCCGGATAAACAGGGCCGAAAGGATCGCTGCAATAAATCCAAGGAGGTACAGGGCCATTAAGGACAATCCCTGAAGATTGAAAATGCCAAAAACAAATGTATCAGGTACCACAAGAGCGATCAGGATGGTATAGACAGGTAGCCTGGCCGAACAGCTGACAAGCGGGATGACAAAGATGGTGATCAGCCGGTCCTTCCAGTTATCAATCGCACGGGTGGCAAGAATTGCCGGAATGGCACAGGCAACGCCCGATATCAATGGAACGATACTCCTGCCGTTCAGCCCGAACTGACGCATGATCTTATCCATCAGAAAAACCACCCTGGCCATATACCCGGTTTCCTCCAGGAAGGCAACAAATGCGAACAGCAGGGCAATCTGGGGTATGAACATCAGGATCCCTCCGATCCCCGGAATGATCCCTTCTGTCAACAGATCGAAAAGAGCACCTTCCGGCAGTACGGACTGGAGATAAAAACTCAGGTTACTGATGGAACTGTCGATAAGTTCCATAGGATACTGGGCCCAGGCGAATACGGATTGAAAGATGAAACCCAGGATGATAAAAAAAAAGAAAAATCCCCAGATCTTATGGGTCAGAATTTTATCGATCTTATCGGTCAGAATATATTGTTTTCCTTCCTGGTTGATCCTGATGGCTCCGTTGATAAGCTCGTTGATCACCGCATACCGTTCGATCGTTTCCTGGGCCTGGGGCGATCTGATATCGAAGGAGGATTTTTCAATTTCTTTTCCGATAAAATCCTTCTCATCCTTCGATAACTGGTAATTATACTTGTATTGCTGGATGATCTGATAAGCCTGATAGTCATTTTCCAGTTTGAATGATTGGCGGATGGTTTTGATCAGGTCGGGGGCCAGATGGCGTACGTCCATGAAAGGTGTCCCATTCTGCTGAACCAATGGTTCAATAAGAATTTTTTTAATTTCAGTGATCCCAAGGCCGGTCCTGGCATTGATCGGAATCACCGGGACTTTCAGCTTCTCCTGGATCTTTTCAATATCTATATCTATCCCGGATCTTTTGGCAACATCCATCATATTCAGTGCCAGGATCACCGGTATTCCCAGGTCATACAACTGGGTAAAGAGCAGTAAATTCCTTTTCAGATTAACAGCATCGGCAATGGCAATGACCATATCCGGTTTTTCGGAATTGTTATGACTGTTGAGCACGT